>JBCDIO010000285.1:0-5445 GCA_038748815.1 Bacteroidota bacterium | reverse complement strand
CTACCTTCTTCTTCCCGGGAAATCCTACGGGTACAGAGGTTATCAGTTTACCGAATGTTGACTTCATTGTGGCTCCACTTGGAACGCCCAACGAGCTGACGGCAGCGGCTCCGGAGTTATTCAATAGCGGAGATATTCTCAACGACTCTACTTGGAATACTTACGGATTTACGTTTACAACGGGGCCAGGTGTTACTGATATTATTCTGGCCTTACGCAATAATGCCCCCGGAGGTATTGGTAATGATCTAGCCATCGACAACATTGAAATCCGGCCGTGCGGAGCCTCCCTAGATATACTTAATGATGGCTTTGTCTGCGACGGCTACCCACTCGATTTGGAGGTTTCTGTAACGGGTAATGGAGTTGATCCGATTTTCTTGCAATGGCAACAAAGTGCCAACGGCTTAATTTGGAATAATTTACCAGGCGAGGATGCCATTACCTTAACCATTCCCAATCCGGTTGCCGGCGAACAATACCGGGTGATTGGGGCAACGGATCCCACTCTGTTGACAAGCCCATTCTGCCATGTAATATCGGCGCCCATTACAGTGACTATTCTACCCAATTCACAGACCATGATCGATACGATGATCTGCCCGGGGGAAGCAGTTACCATCGGAAATAATGATTACACTGTTCCCGGAAATTATACAAATGTTCTAGTGGCGGCTAATGGCTGCGATAGTACCGTAAATCTTACCTTGGGCTTATTACTGGTACCTTCTACCATCCTAGACGAAACCATCTGCGAAGGAGAAGACTTCCAGGTAGGTACAAGTACGTACATTTTGGAAGGAAATTATGTAGATACCTTGGTAGCCGCTAATGGCTGTGATAGTATCGTTTTCCTAGATCTGGAGGTGCTACAAGCATTCCAAACTTTTGAAGAAGTAGTACTCTGTGATGGAGATTTGTTCAATGGAGTCGCCTACGACAATGATACTACACTCACCTTCCAATTAAGCAGCGTAGATAATTGTGATAGTACGGTAGTCGTCAATATCCTAGTGAGTGACCTTTCGGAAGTGGAAATTTTTGGAGATACGCTGATCTGTGATGGAGAATCTACCGTTCTTTCCGTAGGACAGTTCGAGTCCTATGATTGGTCTACCGGAAGCGATAATCAGAGCATCAACGTTGGAGAAGCAGGGATCTATGAAGTTGTAGTGACCGATGAGCTTGGTTGTCTCGCGGATACTTCCGTTAATCTATCCGTCATTGAATTAGAAATGTTTATAACCGGACGATCCCCCTCGTGTGCGGGTTTGCGAACAGGCTCTATTTCTATTGACTCCGTACTGGGAGGGAAAGCTCCCTATTTGTACACACTCAACAATCGTCCATTTACGGATGATCCACGTTTCCAGGAGCTAGGCTCTGATACTTTTTTGGTTACTGTTCAAGACGCCTTTGGTTGTACCCTAACGGAGCCCTTTTTTCTAGAAGATCCGATCGCTTTAGAGCTTGATGCTGGGGAAGATCGCACTATAAACCTCGGAGATACGGCTCAGTTAAACTATACGGCAAGTTTTATCCCGAGCTCGGTCAATTGGACGCCCAACCTTCCTCTTAATTGTTCTGATTGTGATAATCCAATTGCGATACCGTTGGAAACAACGACCTTTGAGCTATTGGCTTTGGATCAAGATGGCTGCGCTGTAGTTGACAGAGTCACTATTTTCCTCGGTAAAACTCGCTTTGTATATATCCCCAATACCTTCTCTCCGGATAACGATGGCATCAATGATATCTTTACTATTTATGGAGGAGAAGATGTAGTAAGCGTCGCTCGGTTGATGATCTTCGATCGCTGGGGAAGTTTATTGTATCAACGCGATAATTTCTTACCCAACGACGAAACCGCCGGTTGGGACGGAAGATATCCAAACGGAATAGAAGCCGCCCAAGGGGTCTATCCCTACTTTTGTCTTGTCCAATTCATTGACGGCCGAATACGGCGATACGAAGGAGGTATCATGATCGTTCGATAAATAAAAAAGGGATCCAGTGAGTGGATCCCTTTTTTATTCCCGAAGCGAAAAATGCATTTGGTGAAGTTAACGCATCAGAATTACATCCCCCGAAAAAATTCGATAATCTCCGTCAATGAAGAGGGTTTCCAAAACCCAAGAATACACCCCAGTAGGTGCTCTTTGACCGCCAATGGTACCATCCCAACGGAATCGCTCTTCTCCTGGTATATTTTGGTACACTAAAGCTCCCCAACGATCAAAAATCTGTAGACTAATAAATCGTTCGATTTCCAGACTTGGAAAAATCTCGAAATAATCATTGATCCCATCAAAATCGGGTTTGAAGATATTTGGGGCGTAGATCCGACGGCGGACCTCTACCAACATAGTCCGTCTTAGAGCTTGTGCACAGCCATCGGGATATTTTAGAAAAACGAGAAATTGAGTCGGCTTGGTGATGCTTGTATTTACGGTTGCACAAGTATCGCAATCAACGAGTAAGCCAGGTTCCCAACTAAAGTCAAGCGTTTGCAGTGCCTCATCGGTAGAGATGACACTTAGGGAGAATTCTTCTCCCAATGGTTGAAAATCTAAATCTGGAGAGGCCGTAATAATGGCCGGTGGAAATTCGTAAGGCTCTACCAAAATGGTATCATTAGACACTTCACAGCCATTGGCATCGATAAGAGTAAGTTTCTGTTCAAGGTCAGATACCTTAAGTTGAAATATACTATCTCCTTGACTCAGAGTATCATTTAAGACATAAAAATAGGGTTGCGTCCCCCCTCCACCACTTGCCAATAATAAGGCCATACTATCGACACAATTCGCTTGGTTCAAATTAATTGACAAGGCTAGTGGAGCAGGCTCCAGAATGGTGTATTCAACCGCGGTAAAACATCCTCCTTGATCGGAGATATTTGCGGTGTAAATGCCTGCTAACAGATCGCTTACTTCATTTTCCATACCAATTACGGCACCCGTTTCATCCTCCCAAATGAAATCAAATGGTCCATTCGTACCATCCACGATTACGGAGATATTTCCATCTGTTTCTCCAGCACAACTAATGTCTTCAACCACAGAATTGATCTCAAAACCACTCGCCCCGCCAACAACAAAATTGAAAACTTCCATACATCCAGTATTGACCCCATTTACGGCCAGAATGTATAGACCGGGTGCTAGGCCCTGCACATCAAGCGTATTTCCAGCTACTGTTCCACCAATCACAGTAGCTCCTGTATTGTCAAATACTTCGTAAGAATAGGTATCGATCACATTAAAGATCAAATCGAACATGGCTGATCCCAATCCACCGATACAGCTAGCATCCGATACGGTAAAGTCAGCTAATACTGGATCTTCTTGATCGATGGTGAAGCTAAACAAAGTGGTGCAGCCATTCGCATCGGTGATCAGGCAACCATAATCACCACCGTCCAAAGAGCTTACTGAGCCACCATTAGACGGTATCGCATTACCCGTACCTTGCTGAAAGAAAGCAAAGGTATGCGGAGTAGGACTTTGCGGAACGTTGGTAATTTGAATATCAATACTCCCATCAGTACACCCATAATCTGGGATGATGGTCGCATTTACTATGGGATTTTCCCCCGCCAGCACTTCGTACGTATCAGAAGCATCTCCACAGGTATTCGTTACATCGACCGAATAATTTCCCGCCACGGCAACCGTTATGCTTTGGGTAGTCTCTCCCGTCGACCAAGCGTAGGTATCATATCCCGGCCCTGCATCTAAAACAACTGGTTCGCCATCACAAATTACGCCGGGAGACGCTGTAATATTTACCGCCGCTCCAGAAGAAGAATTTACTGAAGCACAACAATCGTTTGGAATACTCAAATCCTGAACGCCACACCAGCAGGCATATTGGGTCTTATTAAAAAGTAGGTTCGATCCGAAGTAATCAGAAAAGAAAGCTTCTACCTGAGTGGTGGTATTACAGCCTCCTTGGCCAGAACTGGTATTACAGCTGTAAGAACAAATAATGCTAGGGTTTCCATTGGGATCGGCTAAGGTCGCCGTTGGTTGATTCAGAATGGTAACGGTACCGTTGGGTACCGAGGCAATAGACGTAATAGCGAGATTGTTATCGCAGTGAAAATTACCCGTCCCGGTTTGGGGCTGGTAACCTGCATATACCACCTCGGTAATATTATTAACAAAAGGACCGACGAAGTTTACACTTATAGGCTCGTAAGAAACGACTCCAATTTTTAAATCAGGTATATCCTGATCTACATTAATGGTGAGGTATCCTCCGTCGTAGTTCGAAAAGACGGCAATATTCCCATCAGCAGCGCATTGAGACCATAAGTTGTGAGAAAAGAGACTCAACCAAAGCACTAATACAAGACTTCCTACGCGTTTCATCGGTAACAGGATTGTTCAAGAGATTAAATGACCCCGAAGGTAGGACAGCTTAGTTAACTGTTTTGTTCCCGGCCTTTGGGTGCTTTTTTGGATTATTAATTGCACGCAAAGTTAGAAAGGTCCGCCGTTAATCATTCAAATTTTTGTTAAACTTGATAATTATTGACATGTGTAATTAACCCTGCAAATAGCGGACCAGTTTAAGATCATTGATCTAAATGTTCCTGGACTTTGCTACTCAAGCGGTCAAACCAGGATTCTGGGCAGGCTAAATAACCTTTATTATTGGGAGGAGGGCTAACAAAAGGATCCAAAGACTGCCCGTCCAGATAGGCGTAACGCCAGCCTAATGCTTCCAGAATAACTTTCTCTCCGGCCCAATCCCACGGGTGGATAAGGCGCATCAAAGAGAGGATACTGTGTAAATTACCTTTAAGAGCTTGTCGAGTTCGATCCGCATGGGTATAGATAATTTGACCTTCTTGCACGCCTATTTGCGAGAATAAGGTCCGATATTTAGAACCACGGTACCGCTTGGTATGGTAATGTCGGAGCTCTTCCCAAGTGGATGGAATCGACGGGTCCATGATATGTACCTCGCTCTGTACCATCATTTGGGCCTTCTCTCCTCGCCAAGCCTTCAACAAAATATCTTCTAAGGGATAATATATCATCCCACAGACCAAGCCTTCGCCCGGCCACCATAAAGCCGTTTGATGGGCAAAACCATTCCGTTTGGCAATGTAATGGCTAGTTCCGTCCAACTCATCGACGATCAGAACCGGTTTTTCTTTTGAAATTGGCTGCTTGGCCGTTTCTTCCGAGAAAAGATCAAGTGCCGTAGCGTATTGTGGCAACTGGTTAACAATCCAGTCCGCAATGGCTAGGTCGACATTCGTAACCCGAGAACCATCGGCCTTTTTGGTAACGGTGAGTGACTTTTTGAAGTGCTTGCGCATAATAGCGCCTGCCGCCCGGCATTGCTTTTCCAGGTCCCGATCCAAGGCATTTTGTAGAGAAGGCGTTCGTTGCACGTTAATCTTTTTACTGCGCGAAAATTCCTGTAGAT
>JBCDIO010000284.1:0-5445 GCA_038748815.1 Bacteroidota bacterium | reverse complement strand
TCGATTGCTAGTCCATCGTCCAGTTTAATCCTACATTTTTCTTCTATCATTTTAACTGGACAACATGTATTGTTTATTAAATCGCCGCACGGTGATACTAATCGTCCTTCTGTGGAGTGCTGGTATCCAGGCGCAACATACCATCAGCGGAGAAGTATTAGACGGCGGACCCTCCAGACAACCCCTATTCGGGGTTAGTATCTTCGTTGCCGGACAAGAAGAACAGGGGACCAGTACCGATCTGGAGGGTCGATTTAGTTTAGAGATATCCGATCCACAAGCCATTTTGACCTTTACCTATTTGGGCTACGCTACCCAGCAAATCCAACTTGCAGGTCGCAGAGAAATCATCGTTATTCTGACCGAAGATGCGCAATTATTGGATGAAGTCGTTGTCTCTGCCATAGGTATCGAACGCAGTAAAAAAGCACTGGGTTACGCCACCGATGAGGTGGAAGGAGATCAAGTAGTAAGCGCTCGCGAAACCAACTTGGTCGCTGCCCTTTCGGGCAAGGTTGCCGGGGTAGATGTCATCAACAGTTCGGGGCAACCGGGGGCTTCGGCTAATATTGTCATTCGTGGTCGAACTTCTATTTCCGACTCCAATGCGCCCCTTTTTATAGTCGATGGGGTACCCATCGATAACTCGTATGCGGGCTCTAATTTCACCGATCAATCAAACCGGGCCATTGATATCGACCCCAATGATATTGCAGAAATAACGGTCCTAAAAGGAGCGGCAGCTACCGCCCTCTACGGTTCCCGTGCTGGTAAAGGAGCTATTTTGATTCGCACCAAAAAGGGGCAAGCTAATGGATCTACTCAAGTTACTTTTTCTACCTCTTTGACCATGGATGTGGTCAATCGACTCCCGAAACGACAGCTTGTGTATGCCCAAGGAGTTGCCGGTTCTTATGTGGATCCCGAGGCGGGTACCCCGAGCAGCTGGGGACCAGCTTTAGATACCTTACGCTATGCCGATGATCCATCCTATACCTACAGCTCCATTGGACGCATTGTCGGCCAAAGCTCCCCCCTTGCCTCAAATCGAACGGTTGAACCATTTGACAATATCGAAGACTTCTTCCAACCCGGCTGGACCAGTAACTCCCACTTATCAGTAGGAGGCGGACAAGAAAAAGCCAATTATTACCTATCCAGCTCCTACTTACGGCAAACCGGTATTGTGCCAAACTCGGACTTTACTCGGATCAATGTCAAGGTCTCCGGAGAGGTCAAGCCAACGGATAGAATCACGGTTTCTGCTACCAGTAGTTACACCAATTCCGGTGGTAATCGCCAACAACGTGGCTCCAATTTATCGGGTGCTATGCTTGGCTTAATGCGGACCCCACCTTCCTTTGACTTGACGAATGGCCTAGAGGATCCAGTGAACGACATCAACGCCTGGGCCCTGGCCAATGGAGAACAACGAAGCTATAATCCGGCCTACGATAACCCGTACTGGTCGGTCAATCGCAATCTAGTTCGGGACCGGGTACATCGGATTTTAGGTAACGTCCAAGCCAGCTACCAGATTCTCCCCAACCTCAGCCTTTTGTACCGTATAGGAACAGATACCTATTCCGAAGAAAGAAGATCCTCCTGGGATCCGCGGTCCGGTGAATTTGGAGCGATCAACGGATTAATCATCAATGACTCTTACCAGTTCACCAGTTTAAACTCCGACTTCCTTTTACAATCGTCTAATCGCATCGGAGAACGGATTACTTTGGATGTACTGACCGGCCATAACTACTACCAGGAACGAACCTATAATCTCATTCTGGAAGGAGAGAATTTTATCATCCCGGACTTTTACGACATCAGCAACACCCGGGTACAGTTCTCTAGTGATTTCACGACCCAAGAACGCTTAGTCGGTGCTTTTTACGAAGTATCGGTGGGTATTGGAGATGCCTTGTATCTCACTACGGCTGGTCGCAACGATTGGACCAGTACCTTGCCTACTGGAAACAATTCTTTCTTCTACTACTCCGGAAGTGTGGGCTTGGTATTCAGCGAGTGGCTACCTACCACCAGCGCGCTTTCCTTTGGTAAGCTCCGGGTATCGTACGGAGAAGTCGGGAATGGAGCTCCGGAGCCTTATTTAACCCAAACCTTCTTCACGGGAGCCCCCGCTGTACAAGGACGGACGGCGTTCTTACAAGCAGCAACGATCGGTAATGAAACCTTGGTGCCAGAGCGCAATCAATCTTGGGAAGCAGGAGTTGATCTGCGGTTTTTTCAGAATCGACTGCAGTTAGATCTTAGTGCCTATTCCAACTTAAGTATCAACCAAATTTTACCGGTACCCGTAGCCTTAGCTTCTGGTTTTGTAAACCTGATAGGAAATGCCGGAGAAATTGAGAACCGGGGAATTGAAGCGCTATTGAATGCAACGGCTGTACAAGGGGAGTCCTTCACTTGGGATATCTCTGGAAACTTCTCTTTGAATCGATCTTTAGTGCGTGCACTTTCGGACCAAACACCCATTTTTCCACTCCCTGGTTCTGGCTTAACCTCCACTCGGAACGTAGTTATTGAAGACCAACCGTACGGCGTTATTTTTGGCACCGCCTGGCTGCGAGATGAAGGTGAAAATGTGCTCATTGATGAGAATGGTTACCCGCTGCAAGACTCCCTCAATCGGGTAGTTGGAGATCCAAATCCAGACTGGCTCATGGGTATTCGCAATACCTTTAGCTATAAGGGAGTTACCCTGACTTGTCTGGTCGATATCCGGAGAGGGGGAGATATTTTTAATGGAACCCGCGGGGTCATGAGTAATCTGGGGATTCACGAAAGCACCGCTAACCGCGAAGACGAGGTGGTCATCGAAGGGGTCAAAGCCGCCGATGGGAGCCCAAATGATATTCCCATCCAGTTAAATCAAGACTACTATTCCCGCTATCCATTTGCGGGGGTATCCGAAGCCTCCATCGAAGATGGTTCCTTTGTTCGCCTACGCGAAGTAGGCCTGAACTGGTCTCTACCCAAAAGCTTAACCGAGCGGCTGCGATTACAGGCTTGCACCCTGGGTTTTAGTGCCAGAAACGTCTTGTTATTTACGCAGTATAGTGGAATTGACCCAGAGACGAACCTTTCCGGAGCTTCCAATAGTTACGGCCGGGATTATTTCAACAGCCCAAACACCAAGAGTTGGGGGCTAAACCTCAAAGCTCAATTCTAAAGTCATGAAAAAATTTCTTCCGATATATATACTTGTCCTCGCTTTTTGCTGTTGGCAATGCCAGCTGGAGGAGACTAACATCAATCCTAATGTTCCAACGGCCGTGCCTTTGGAGACCTTGTTGCCACCCGCAGAGCAATCCATTGCTGACATCATGGGCGGAGATGCCGCAGTCATTGCGGGTATTTTTTCGCAATATTTCGTTGGCGTGGATGGCCTAGTAGCCCCTTTAGATAAATACTCGATTGACGATGCCTTTTTCATGCGTCCTGTTTGGGCCGATTTTTACACCTCGGCCATGTCTACGCTCAACTTGATCATTCTCCAAAGTACTCAAGAGGATGCCCCCCATTATCGAGGGCTAGCCAAAACGCTGCAGGCTCTTTGTCTTGGTACGGCTAGTAGTCTATGGGGAGATATTCCTTACACAGAGGCTTTCCAAGGAGTCGAAAACCTGAGTCCAAACTATGACGATCAAGCCGATATTTACCGATTCGTGCAAACCTTACTAGAAGAGGCGATTGTGGATTTACAAGCGGAGAATAGTGTCTTTTCTCCAGGAGAGGATGACCTTTTCTTTGCCGGTGATTTAGAACAGTGGATCAAGGTAGCCTATACCCTGCAAGCTCGCTTTGCCCTGCATACGATTAAACGAGATCCAGGGGCCGCCTTAACGGCCCTAGATGCCCTTGCTCAAGGGATACAAGAGGAAAGTAACGGTTTAGTTTACACATACAATACACTGGAAATCAACCCTTGGAGTCAATATTTCACCGCTACGCCTAATATTCAGGTGGACCCTTATTTCCAGGATCTTTTAAGTCCAGATCCGCGGTATAACACCATGGTAAAATCGACCTTTGGTAGTTTATTTCCGGACGACGCCTATACCGACCCAGCGGCTCCTTTGTTCATTGTTCCCTTCTTTGAGGCAGAGTTTCTACGCGCTGAGGCACTCGCCAGAACGGGGGGCAATGGGGCAGAAGAGGCCCTGCGCTCGGCGATTAGTGCTCACTTTACCGCCATCCAAGTAGATATTGCAGAGACTGACCTACAGGCATTCTTAGACACCACCGTGGTTCTATCTGGCAATCCGGAAGAAGACTTAGCTCTTATTCTGACACAGAAATACATTGCTCAGTTCATATCGATAGAAAGTTGGACGGATTTTCGACGCACAGGCTTCCCCCAACTACCCGCAAATGAAGGTGGAAATAGCGTCGAGAACCCCAATGGAGAAATTCCCAGAAGATTCCCTTATCCGATCAACGAAGTACTTTACAACCCAAACACGCCTTTGCCACTTCCGGATCTGCAAGAACGGATGTGGTGGGATCAATAAGCGAAAAGATACCAAGCTACATGAGAAAAACGTACAGCATTGCAATCCACGGAGGAGCTGGAACGATTCGTAGGGTCGATCTTCCATCCGAAAAAGAACGAGAATATCGTAAGTATTTACAATTGGCATTGGAGACCGGACAAAAAATTCTCCAGAGCGGAGGAACGGCCTTGACAGCTTGTACGGAAGCCGTGGTTATCTTAGAAGATTGCCCACTATTTAATGCTGGGCGGGGTTCGGTTTTTACGCATGAAGGAGAGCACGAAATGGATGCCGCGCTTATGGAAGGAGAGCATCTGAAAGCAGGAGCCATCAGCCTCGTAAAGGGCGTGCGCAATCCCATCCGTTTGGCCAAATCCGTATTGCTTCATTCCCACCATGTTTTCTTAGCAGGAAAGGGTGCGGAAGTATTCGCCCGCGAGCACGAGTTAGCTTTTGAAGCACCCAGCTATTTCGCAGATGCATTTCGTAAAACGCAATGGCAAGAAGCCCTAAAGACGGACCAAATTCAACTCGATCATTCTGCCAGTTGGCCCGATAATAAATTTGGCACAGTGGGAGCCGTAGCGTGTGATCAAAAAGGTAATCTCGCCGCCGCAACCTCTACGGGAGGAATGACCAACAAACGCTACGGACGAATTGGGGACAGCCCTCTGATCGGTGCCGGAACCTATGCCAATAATAAGACCTGTGCAGTCTCAGCTACCGGACACGGTGAGTACTTCATCCGTGGAGTCGTTGCCTACGATATTGCTTGCTTAATGGAATACCAAGGATTGAGTGTAGCGGAAGCAAGTAATCGAGTTATTCACCAGAAGCAACCGCAACTTGGGGGAGAAGGAGGGGTTATTGCCGTAGACGGGGCCGGCAACGTGGGCAGCAGCCCGATCCTTAACCAGATCATTGGCGG
>JBCDIO010000283.1:0-5449 GCA_038748815.1 Bacteroidota bacterium | reverse complement strand
CGCCAGGGCAATAAACCCAACAACAAGGCTAAGATAGCTGCTATACCTCCCAGAAATATAAACTTCCACACCCAAAGCCAAGTCAGCCATTCTGACAAAAACCAACTGCCGGCACTAAATAGAAATAGAAAAGTCAGAATGCGTAATCCATCCTTGCGCAGCTGTCCCGCTGGCAGAAAAGGGCGACTCAGCCAAATCTCTCCCACCAAAACGAGCAATTGGGTACATAACGTAGTAGCGGCAGCCCCCGCGGCTCCGTAACTTGGAATTAACCAAAAGTTGAGACCAATATTTAAGCCGATGCTTACTATAAATAAGCGGTTTAAACCGCGCAAAGACCCTGCCGCTAATTGTAAAGTGCCCAAAATATACGTGCCACTCAAAAGGAGAAAACTAGGAAAGAGAATACCCAAGACCGTTCCCCAGTAAGCATCCGCTTCGTCGTATAGAGCTACCATTATTTCCGTACGAAATAGAACCAACAATACGACCAAAGTAACGGCCCCCGCCATGATCATGCGAAAGCCAGCCTGTGCCAATGGCCCAACGGAACGCTTCTCCTTTAGTAGCTTAGAAAACATGGGCAAAAGAAGCCCTGCGAATAAGAGTCCAATCATATTGGCCGCATCAAGCAGTCGATAAGCTCCCGCGTAGATGCCGGCTTCTTCCCGATTCACCAACCGTTCCACCATCACGGCATCCACCCGGGTGTAAATCGTCATCAGTAGGATGATCAAGGCGTACGGATAGCTTTCTCGTAACAACCACCGTAGCAATGGCCAGCGAACCCTGAACCGCTGTTTACCCAATTGCCGCCATACCAAAGTACCGGTTACCACGGCGGTAAGCAACATCGTCCCAAACTGGGCATAAGCCATCCATTCTATCCGAAAAAGATCCCGTGGATACCACCAGAACAAGGCGCCTAAAACGATGATCAGTAACAACCGATCCAAGGCCGAGACCAAGCTGTCGGTGCGGTAATAGCCAAGTCCGGAAATATTCGATCGGAAATAAAAAACAAGTGCTGCCAAGACCTGGGTACCCGTTAAGAATAGTAGTAAATGCAAGGCTAAACCCTCGTAACCTAAAACATAAGCCATAGTAAAGCTTACGATCAGGTATAAGCCCGCAAGGCCAAGCTTCAAAACCAACACGTTTGGAAGCATCTTATCCAACAGCTGTGGATGCTGGGCGATCAGTCGATTGTTATAGTTCTGAATGCCAAAATCGTTAATGATTTGAAACCATAAAGCCAGACTGAACATGGCAAAAAATAGGCCATAGTCCTTTTTCCCCACCCAGTTTTGGATAGTGCGATCAATCCAAAAAATGTAGACGGGCTTGATCAATAGATTGATCGCTAGCAGCAGTGCAATATTGGTAAGAAAAGCCCGATTCATAGATTGGCTTAACGGCCTACGTAAACCAGAAGAACCGAAATATCAGAGGGTGACACTCCACTAATGCGGCTCGCTTGGCCAATCGTACGAGGACGTAACTGGGTCAGTTTCTCCCGTGCTTCGGCCGAGAGTGATTGCAGTTCTTTATAATTGATTTGATCGTGTAGCCGAACTTCTTCCAAGCGATTCATCTTATCGACCATTTCCTGTTCTTTGACAATGTAGCCTTCGTATTTCATATTTACCTCGGCTAGGTCAATAAACTCCTGATCGTATTGCTCTAGATAAGACGCTAGTGCCGGCAGATTAGCTCGGAGATCTTGCATCCCAACTCGGGGGCGCAAGAGCACTGAGTGCAATTTCACCTTTTGGCGGAGCGCCGCGGAGCCTTTTTCCTCTAACATTCCATTAAGTTCATCGGGCCCTACACTCATGTTGCGCACCTCTTTGTCGATGGCTTTAGCCGCTGCTTCTTTGGCCGCTACCCGCTCCATGCGTTCTTCTAAACCCTGCATACCGACCTTCTGGGCTAAGGGTGTTAAGCGTAGGTCTGCATTATCCTGACGCAATAGAATTCGGTATTCTGCCCGCGAAGTAAACATTCGGTAAGGCTCTTTTGTGCCTTTATTGACCAGGTCATCGATGAGCACCCCAATATATCCTTCTGACCGTTTCAGAATGAACGGTTCTTCTTCTTGGACCGCCAAGTGCGCATTCATACCCGCCATCAAACCCTGACAAGCAGCTTCTTCGTATCCGGTGGTTCCATTGATCTGGCCCGCGAAGAACAGGTTCTTAACGAGTCGAGTTTCCAGATTGGGTTGGAGCTGTGTAGGCTGAAAGAAGTCGTATTCAATGGCGTAACCGGGACGGAACATTTTAGCATTTTCAAATCCGGGAATTTGCCGCATCGCTTTGTATTGCACATCTTCTGGCAGGGAAGAGGAAAAGCCATTCACGTAGATCTCCACGGTATTCCATCCTTCGGGCTCCACAAATAACTGGTGGCGATCCCGGTCGGCAAACCGATCGATTTTATCTTCAATCGAAGGGCAGTAGCGTGGCCCCAAACCGCGAATGCGCCCATTGAACATAGGAGAGCGATCAAAACCTGTTTTCAGAACATCATGCACCGCAGCGTTGGTATACGTTACGTGACACGGGCGTTGCTTGGCTAAGCGCGGGGTATCCGTGTAAGAAAACTTACCGGGATTTTCGTCACCAGCTTGTACTTCCATCCGATCCCAATCTAGGGAGCGGCCATCTACCCGGGGAGGAGTCCCCGTTTTCATACGGCCCGCTTCGAAGCCCAATTCTGTAAGTTGTTCCGTGATTCCTTTTGCCGCCCGTTCGCCGGCCCGTCCACCACCAAACTGTTTTTCTCCAATATGGATGAGGCCATTGAGAAAGGTTCCGTTGGTGAGGACCACTGAGTGGCTTTCAATTTCCAGACCCATACCGGTACGAACCCCACAGACCCGGCCATCTTTTACCATTAAGCCCGTTACCATTTCCTGCCAGAAATCGATCCGGGGATGGGCCTCTAGCATTTCACGCCATTTGGCGGCAAAAAGCATCCGATCCGATTGCGCACGTGGACTCCACATGGCGGGCCCTTTGGAGCGGTTGAGCATGCGAAACTGGATCATAGTATAATCCGTAACGATGCCAGAATATCCTCCTAGCGCATCCACTTCGCGTACGATTTGCCCCTTGGCTACCCCACCCATGGCCGGATTGCACGACATCTGTGCGATCGTTTGCATATTCATGGTAGCCAGCATCACCTGCGAACCCATATTGGCCGCCGCGACGGCTGCTTCACAACCGGCGTGTCCGGCACCCACCACTATCACATCGTATTTCGGAAACATCTCAATTTTTTATTTGCCCCGCAAAATTACAAAAATATCAGGTAGCAAATGAGGCTAAATGCCTGATTTACATCTGTCTGCTTAGGGTCATAAACGATATAAGCCGGAACCCAAAAGGTTCCCTTGAGCTGGTCTTCAGACCAAGGAATTAATCCCGCATATGCCAACACCTGACCAGCGTTTTTCGTTTCAAATGTGTAATTTAGCAGATTGTTGATAACCTGCTTGATTAGCCAGATCATTGCATTGAACCGTAAGTAAGCCGCATGACCAGACAAGCTTTAGACACTGACCAAAAAGCCTTAGAAATTAACCTCGACGACGGAATTTATGGCTCCTTCGCCGAAATTGGTGCCGGCCAAGAGGTTGCTCGTTATTTCTTTCAAGTGGGAGCCGCAGCTGGTACAATCGCCAAGTCGATGTCGGCCTATGATAAGATCGTATCCGATCGGATCTACGGCCCCGAACCTAGCGGTCGCTACGTTTGTGAATCCCGTTTGTACAAAATGTTGGATCACGAGTACGAGCTGATGCATTCCCGGCTACGCACCGAACGGCCAGACACCAAATTCTTCACCTTTGCCGACACGGTAGCCGCCATCAATTATTCTCGCACCATCCAAGGAAACGGTTGGCTGGGTATTCGCTTTCAATTAAGCCCGGACGAGGAGCCTAATGACTTGGTTTTACACGTTCAAATGCAGGATACGGACAACCAGTTGCAGCAGCAGGCTGTCGGCATTCTCGGTGTAAATTTAGTCTACGCTTGTTACCGATACAATGAAGATCCGGAAACGATGATCGTTTCTCTACTCGACAATCTAAAAGGACGAGTAGCTATCGATATGCTTCGACTAAGTGGCCCACGCTTCGAAGATCTGGACAATCGCTTAGTAAGCCTCTGGCTGGTAAAGCACGGTCTCAGCGAGGTAGCCATGTTTGGCCCGGATAAACAACCCGTTCATCCCTCCGAATTCCTTTACAAAAAACACGTAATGGTAGTCCGGGGGAGTTTTCGGCCAGCTACTCTGGTCAATCTTGATATGATTAAAAGAGGGTTTGAGCAATTTCGGGAAGATCCCCAAGTGGAAAGTCGAAAGACCTTTCTATTAACGGAGATTACCTTAGAAAATTTAAGGGCCACGGGAGAGATTGATGAAAAAGACTTTCTCGATCGCTCCGAACTACTGTGTATGCTAGGTCAGACGACCATCGTCTCCAATTGTCAACACTATACCAAGCTCATTAATTACCTGTCCGTGTACAAGGTACAGACCCTCGGTTTAGTGATTGGAGTCCGTGAATTATTGGAGCTCGTCAGTCAACAGTACTACCAAAATATGGACGGCCGATTGCTTGAAGCTTTTGGGAAGATTTTCACCCATCACGTCCGTTTTTACACGTATCCGGCCTTCCAAGAAGGTAGTGAAGAATTGATCACTTCCAGTAATTTACCCCTACCAGAGGGGGTTAAATTCCTTTACCAACACCTATTAGACAGCCGCCAGATTGTAGACATCCAGCACTTCAATCCGGATATTCTACATATCTTCTCCAAAGAAGTTCTACAGATGTTACAACACGATGTTAAGGGTTGGGAAGAAATGGTACCGGCTAAGGTGGCTAATCTCATTCGGGAGAAAAGCCTATTTGGCTTCCCCGTCCAGAAAATCGAATTTGAATACTAAATTATTCCGAATCATGCCATTTATTCGCATAGTGCTAATCAGCCTTGGGTTGACTTGGACCCTATTTGCTTGTCAGTCTCCACCATCACAGCCCAGTGCTTTACATACCTCTACCGAAGTTACGGTACCTAGTTCTCCTCCGAGTTCTTCCATCGACTCAACCTCACCGTATGCACACTTATTAACGAAGGATTTCGTAACTGGGAAATTTGACCCAGCGACCCATCCTGATTTCGTCCAAATCGAAGCAAAGTTGACGGATAAAAAGGAGGCTTATATGCATAAAGAAGCCTATGCCGCTTTTCTAAAAATGCACGCCGCGGCTAAAAAAGATGGGATCGACTTATTGATTCGCTCGGCCACCAGAAATTTTAATTACCAAAAGGGAATTTGGGAAGCCAAGTGGAATGGAACCCGGAAAGTGGGTGGAGAAGATCTTTCAAAAACCATTCCCGATGCTAAAGAACGAGCCCTCAAAATATTG
>JBCDIO010000282.1:0-5455 GCA_038748815.1 Bacteroidota bacterium | reverse complement strand
GTCACGAGAATTGGGCACGGAATCTATGTGATTGTCAACAAGGCATGAATGAACCTTGCCGGAGAATAAATCAAAAGGTTATTTGAGTGATTGAGTCGGGAAACGGGGGGGGATTTAGTAGCCGCCCCGAGTGCTCGAGGTGTAACGCAGTAAACGAATAAGAACGACTCAAACCAATTCGTTTTGGGTATAAAAGCCCCAAGCTATGATTTTGGTAGAAGCTTCCAGAACCAAGCGATTCCTTAACGTTGTCTTTGAAATCGCTATCATGTCCTTGCTTATTGAACTAGCCTTATGGATCAACACCCTCGTCGAGATTAATTTTTGGGTAGAAGCCTGGATAGTCTTTGTTGTTTATGGCGGATATTACATCCTGCTGGAATACTTTTTTGGTAAAACAGTCGGAAAGTTTCTGACCAAAACCCGGGTAGTAAACAGCCATGGAAATCCCATCCGTTTTAGGATTGCTGTTTTACGGTATCTGGCGCGTTGGCTCCCTTTTGAATTTCTTTCTCTAGCCTTGGGGGCAGATGCCAAAGCCTGGCACGATTCCTTGACGCATACCCATGAAGTAGATAACACCTTCAGTAGATCCAATGCTAACAGTCAAAGTGATATCTTGGATGATGATTACGTAACCAGATAGCTATACCCTTATGTCTAAACCGCCCCGCTTCCAAATCAATTGGCGCTACGCCATCGGTGAATTTCTGATTGTGGTCCTGGGAATTGTAGCCGCTTTTCAAATGGATGCCTGGAAAGAACGGAGAGAAAAAGCACAGCTATTGGAGGAATACCTATACGATATTGAAGCTGGACTACAAACCGATAGCTTGTTCTATGGCTTTGCAACTGCTTACTTTAAGAATATTGAAAACAATATTGATAGCACAGTCTATTATTTGGATCAAAAGACGAATGTCTTGCCAGAAGGAGCCGATGTTAGCTTGGTTCGGTTTTCCACTTGGTATTATGTGTATATCACCAATTCGGCCTTTCAGGATCTCAATAATTCGGGTCGGCTAAATTTAATTACGGACAAGGAACTACGCTATGACTTGATTGCTTATTACCAATACACCGACTTCCTCAAAGTACTCGATGTGGAGTACAATAATAGCCTCGGGCGAATGCAAGAAGTTTTACTCACCCAAATCGATTTTCAAAAATCGGACGGACTCCCTATTCCAAATGAGTTGCAGTCTACCATTTATAATTTTCTGGAACAGAAAAGAACCTACATATCGAGTTATATGAGTCATCGGAAGACGTGCCAAAATTTAAATAATAGTCTTCGGTTGAAAATTGCGAGCATCCTTGATTCTAGAGAGGAATGATACTTAAAATTCGAATGGATTGATTTTTTTAATGGTTTAAATAAAAATGAAGCCCATCTAAACCAGCTGTCTAAATGGGCTTTAAATTGTATTTTATTTAAACCCAAACATAGTATTCTGGTTCGCCAGATTTTCGCTTGGAATAGTCTGAATAACGTCCCAGTGTTCGGCTACTTTTCCCTGCTCAAAGCGCAATAGATCGTAGAAAACGGTTGGAACACCTTGCGCCGTTCCTTCCGAAACGGATAGCGCAAAATTGCCCTCCGCCAGGATCTTGTGATTAGTATGGTATACCCATTGTTCGCGGCCAAAGGCTTCAAAGATCGCCGGTATACCATCCGCTACCACCGGGTTATGCTGGAGGTAATCGGGTAAGAAGGTTTCCGTAATCGTTGCCCCGACCTCTTCGGGTGTACCGTTAATGATGGTTTGGAACAAGTTTTTGGCAATTTGACGGTGTTTTTCCGTTTGATCCAAGTCCTTCACGTCCGTGGCTCCGTCTAGGAGGCTGCGGTTGCTTGGATTCGGTGGAGTCAGCGGCATCAGGGCATCCCAATGTTCTACGATGGTACCCGTATGATCAAAGCGCAAAATATCAAAGGAAACCATTTCATCCGCTCCAAAGGGTTTAGCCCCGGTCCAGAGGTGATGTAAGACAACATAGTCTCCGTCCGCTAGCACACGTACCTGCTCCGCTTTGGTTCCATTTTGTTGCAGAATGGGGAATAAGCCAATGAATGGCTCCAATCCAGTCGGTAGGAAGGGATTGTGTTGAATGTAACCCGTATCCGCTAATTGCCGTACGGTGTTAGCGTCTTGTTGGCAGACCGCTTGTACAAAAGCGATTGCTTTCTCCTTTTGATCCATTTTCGGTGTTTTTGATGTGAGGGAAGCCTGAGCGGTTTCGGTAGTAGAAGGGCTTGGTTGGCAAGCCAATACCAGTCCGCTCAGCAAAAAGAAGTAGAATGCTCGTTTCATGGTGGAATAATTATTACTTTTGATTCGAAATCAATATTTGATTTTCACTTCTAAAAAACAAGTAATAATTAAAATTACTTTTGTTTTGGAAGTAATTTTAACGCATTCTTAACATGAATCTGCAATTTCGCTGTGATTGTCCGGTTACTTCCGCCTTAGATGTACTGGGAGATAAGTGGATGTTAGTGATCGTTAAACAGATGCTACTTGACGGGAAAGTAACCTTCAAAGATTTTATGGAGAGTGATGAGGCGGTATCCTCCAACATTCTTACCATCAAGCTGAAGCTCTTGCAAGAATTGGAGATCGTAGGACAAACCCGCTTACCCAACAACAAAAAGACCAAACTGTACTATTTGACGGATAAAGGCCTCGACCTAACACCCATGGTGGTAGAGTTGGCCCTCTGGAGTGATCGATATCTGCGGGAGCTAAACCCCATTATTCGAAATGATCCTGAGTTTGCCCTTATGCGGAGCGATAAGATGGCTTTTA
Organism: Bacteroidota bacterium; assembly: GCA_038748815.1. Lineage (GTDB taxonomy): Bacteria > Bacteroidota > Bacteroidia > Chitinophagales > Saprospiraceae > JBCDIO01. The sequence continues at coordinate 2,645 of JBCDIO010000282.1, read as the reverse complement.
TCCAAGCCCTGCGGCAGCAGTACGAGGCGAAACGGGCTTCCATGTTATCTCCCGACTAATCCTTACTTGCTCGTTGCCTAAGCCATTTTCTCCATCGCATACATTTAGAATATATGAGAATGTAATCCATACGACGCATTTGGTGGCGCTTATCCTTCCAATCCCCAGTTTCCTTTTTCTATGTTTGTCCAAATGGTAGGACGAAAAAGCCCAATTTTCAACGATATCCTACCAATTCACGAAAGGAAGTAATTCTAAAACTCCACAAGAATTAACTTGCGTCTAAAATCAGACGGAGAAGTTAAAAGACGTATGCAAAATGTTACAAAAGTAGCCAAATCCGTTTGGTGAATTTGGAATATCGCATACATCTTCTTTTATATGCGGTGAAAGTGAAATAAGCTCATCTCTTTCCCCCATACGTTGCCTTTTACAGAAAGAAAGGAATCTCCCATTCAAACTTACATCCCGCTTTAGCAAACTAGTCACCCGGCTAGTACTGTATTATTATTGGACTTCACCTCCTTTGGAGGTGTAAAACCGGAGTATGCCTAAAACCTGCAGCTCACTTTCTGGCCTGCGTACCAGGGGAGGAGGGTATGTCCCTGCCGTATCCCCAACTTTTGCGCCTGCAATATTGATTTCACGCCATTGCGATGAAGTTTGGCTTCCTATTAGCAGGAGCGTTTTCTCGCCCAATTTTCTCAAAATCACCAAGAAAAAATCAATGCTTACCCCTTGGGTGAGCATTTACTAGTTATTCATCATTCACCGATAAACCCAAACGGCGTCTGCTCTCTACAGGACGCTTTGACACTCTAAACCCACGACTATGAACAAGTTGTATTCAATTGCATTTGCCGGTCTGATCACCTTTGCCATAAGCGTGATCTTCGGTGGTTCGGAGCAAATCCCCAGGGATTCGCAACCGAATGACCTCCAACACGCCGGGGATTTCGCGCAGTATGAATCCACCTTTGGGACTTCCACCACCTTGGAAGAAGCTTTTGTGGCCCTCCCCAAGGATCCAGATGTGCTTAATCCTAACATTGTGGTTACAACCACTACCAAAGCAACGGGTGAACTGGTAGTCACTTATGACAATACCGAAACCAACACTGCTTTGTCGTATGTGCAGTCCCCTTCGGACAACGAACTTACGCTTACGCTGCGCCCAGAGGCCGACCCCGGTGATGCCCGGGTTTGTCTGCCAAACCTGCAGGGTACCGCTACCCAGAACGGAACGGCAGATTGGTTGATGGCCGATGGCTATCCGCAAGCCTACCGCCTGGAAGCCGGCGTAAAGAAGAAAGTTTCGGTAACCGCTGACTACGATGGCGCTTGTCTACAACTCAGCTTCAATAATTACCCGGAAGGCGAAGAAGTATACGTAGAACTCGGTATTAGCCGGGCAAGTGGGGCCGAGAAAACAAGTTCGGGTTGTGGCCCCAGCAATGGAACGCAAACCACAGTTTCTGGATTTGCTCCACACCCCGATGGTGGTACTTATAACTGGATTATCGAGTGGAGCGTGCAGTCACAGCTTTCCTCCTACGGATACTGTGTGCAACGAAATAATTCCGCACCGGGTAGTGGCTCTACCTACGAAGTAACAGATCCTTCCAATCCAAACTTTCCGCATTCTAGTACGGTCGCCGATAATATTGCCGCCGCTTTAAATGCCATTGATGATTCTGCCGTCAATGGCGATCCCTATTTTGACAGCCAATTGAATCAGGCTCTGTGGGCGTTAGAAGGAACTTCTTCGAGTTCGAACCTATCGGGAACTGGTTTAACGATTTACAACAAAGTTATCAATGGCGATTACCAACCGATCGCGGTCGTTTGGTTTGAGCCCGTCAATAATTCCGGTTTGCAGTGGTATATCGCCAGACCGGAAGCCTGTACCGATGATTATGGGGATGCGCCCGTTTCCTACGGAGATGTGAGCGTTGAAATCCGGGACGGAGTGCGCCTGGGGCATAAAGTCGACGCGGAAGACGATAATATCAATTCTGCCAATGCCAACGGTGATGATGATGATAACGAAGATGATGAAGACGGCGTACACTTTGTGGGATCGGTTGCTGGTTGCACCGGATACGCCGGCAGTAGCCAACAGATTGATATCGACGTTCGGCAATCAGCCTTAAGTTCGGTTTACCTCAACGCTTGGATCGACTTTAACGGCGATGGGGACTTTGATTCTAACGAGCGGATCGTGAGCAACCACCAGGTTAGTAACAGTGGTTCTCAGCAACACTTCTCGTTCAATTATACGGTACCGTCTACGGCTGCTTTAGGTACGTCTTACGCACGGGTGTTGTTTACAGACCATCAGACGTCTAGCCCAATCGGACATAATACCGGTGGGGGTGAAGTAGAGGATTATGTCTATGAAATCTGTTCTTCCAATAGCAATCCAACACCTTTCGATTACGTCTGTACGGATGGGGTTGAGATTGGATGCGGACAGCGCGTCAATCATCGCGTCATCGTCCATATCGTGCACGCGCCCAGCCTTCAGAACGGCGGGTTGAATTTTCTTCGTGCACAGATACGCAACAACCCCGCCCGGCACATGGCAAAGCGGTTCAAAGCAGTTCTTGAAGCGCTCCATTTGGACGGCGATCCAGGGCTCTCTC
>JBCDIO010000281.1:0-5471 GCA_038748815.1 Bacteroidota bacterium | reverse complement strand
GTAAATTGCAGCAAGCTATCTTGCAAAGTGAGCAAACGTCGCTCAGTGTAAAGCTTCGGTTTACCGATGATCAGTTACAAATATTAGAGCAAATCGATGCTTTACTAACTCAGCGAGATTGGAATCAGGCTTACCGATTACTTAATGCATGGACGCCTTCTGGTGAGCAAGCCATTCTGGAGTTTGGTATCCGGGCTTTGCGTGTGGGCTTTCACACAAAGAACAACGGTCTTTTTGAGCCGGCTTCTCAATTTATGATGGAACAAGATGATCCCTGGATGACGGTCTTTGCCCAGTATTATCAGCTACGTGGGAGCTATGATAATCTTAATCTAGAAAAGAAGTTACTCGATCAATTTAAAGAATGGGTTGGAAATGATCCAATTTTGGCCCTACAAGATGCGAAGCTTGTACAAAATCAGCAACTCTATGCTGAAGCAGAACGTTTTTATTTACAGGTGATTGCTGCTTACCCCTACCTTTTAGAGCCTTACTTTTATTTGCTGGATTGTATGGTAGAGCAAGAAGATCACCAACGAAGTTTTGACCTCCTTTTAAGCATTAAGGAAAAATTTAATATTAATGATCATCAGCTTGAGTCTCTCCTTCAGGAATACCCTAGTTTATTGGAGTCCTTAGCTTATCGGAGATTTCGAGGTATAAAAGAGATTTGATATGAAGAAGTCGTTTCGCCGTCTACCGTGGTTATTATTTACCCTCTTTGTAGTGCCGTTTCATTTCATGGCTTGCGCACAACGAGAAGTACCAAATGATAGGCCATCCTGTTCTGCCCAAGAATTTGATCAAAAGGTAGAAGATCTACTCAATTTTACGGTACCGGTTATTGGTGTAGATGAGTTATATCAACAAAAAAATAAGCCTATCCTGTTGGATGCTCGGCCACAAGAAGAATTTGTAATTAGCCATTTGGAAGGTGCACGACGCATTGGATTTCGTGACTTTAACTACGAAGCCCTAGTAGGAATAGCAAAAGATGAGGAAATAGTAGTGTACTGCTCCGTAGGTTATCGCAGCGAAAAAATTGGGGAAAAGCTTCAGAAAATGGGCTATTCTAATGTAAAGAACTTATATGGTAGCCTTTTTGAATGGGCAAACAGGGGATACCCCTTGGTAAATGCACAAGGTGAAAGCACGAAAGAAGTTCATACCTACAACGCGCGTTGGAGTCAGTGGATACAGAAGGAAGGCCTGATCAAAAAATGGTAATTCCCATTTGGTTTAAAAAGCCTGGGTTCATACAGGGGTAGATAGCCAGCTCCTTTTAAAGAGAAAAAATTGCCCGATAACGGGCAATTTTTCCCGAAGAGAGACGTGGTTGGTATCTATCTGCTTTAAATATCTATAAAATCGGGACGAATAATAGTCCCAATGAATAAGTGTAGCACTTTGATAGATAAGTAGTGATTTTCCATTAGTGAATACAATTTCGCCTTTCGCCCCCTTTTCCCGATTTGGTTTTCGAATTATTTATATCCTATGCAATTAGCTATCGATCATCTTTTGCAAGATCCTACTCTCCGGCCCCTTATCCGGCAGATCGACTTACCGGAACGAAGCAGTTCTGGTGATGTCTATATCGACCTGCTCCGAGCTATTGTTTCCCAACAATTATCTACGAAAGCGGCCAGTACCATTTATGATCGATTTCTTGATTTATTTTCCGAAGGGAAAGTCGATCCCCAACAGCTTTTAATTCTGGACATGGAAACCCTCCGATCAGTTGGATTATCTAAACAAAAGGCCACCTATATTCAAAATGTAACCTCCTATTTTACAAACCAACAGTTATTTGAGGTGAATTGGAATGATTATTCTGATGAAGAATTGATTGACCTTCTAACTAAAATAAAAGGGGTTGGTGTTTGGACAGTAGAGATGATTCTGATTTCTTCCCTCAGGCGTCCAGACATTTTTCCAATTGGAGATCTCGCTATTCGAAAAGCCATTATTCAACTGTATCGTTTGGAATCATCCGGTAAGGAATTAATGAGCGAGTTAGTAAAAGTTGCTTCCCGCTGGCAGCCTCACCGGACCTTGGCTTGTCGTTATTTGTGGTACTACTACACACACCAAAAAGATATCGTTATTGAAGATTGATTCAGCGAGTCTCGGGCTGATTCAGATCTAATATATTGCCCATATGGTAACAAGTCCGGCAACGGGCTTCGTAAACATCTTTTTCACCGAGTACTACTTGATCATTGCTATTTGCTGGTAAGCGATACGAGTGAGTGGCCAGATTTCCACAATGTTGGCAGATGGCGTGGACCTTCGTTATATATTCGGCTACAGCTAAAAGGTTAGGCATGGGACCAAAGGGATTTCCTTGGTAATCCATATCGAGCCCCGCAACAATGACCCGCTTGCCAATTAGGGCTAGCTTTTGGCACACTGCCGGTAGGCGGTCATCGAAAAATTGTGCCTCATCCACTCCAATAACACTAAACCCTTCGGAGAGCTCAATAAGTCGGCTCGAATCGTCGATTGGTACGGCCAGAATGGAGTTCGAGTCGTGTGAAACAACTTTACTTCGATCGTACCGGGTATCGACTTTAGGCTTAAAGATTTCTACTTTTTGGTTAGCGATCTTCGCGCGTTTCAATCGGCGGATCAATTCTTCCGTTTTTCCAGAAAACATGGAGCCGCAGATAACTTCAATCCATCCACTGCGTTGTCCTTTAAAGTGCGGTTCTAAAAACATGAGAAATTCCGATTTGCCTTAAGTGATACAATACAAGTTGGGCCAGCTTGCTCAAAATACTTACATTTACGTATATCTAAAAGATCAAAATCGCGCAATAAATCCACAAGATGTGGAGGGCCTAATTGCGTGAAACGGTTCCGGTAAAAACTTTCCAACTTCTATGGATTTTCAAAAGACCAAACTTTTGCTAGATAAAGTGAATGCACTTTACAAGAGCATGAGTGCCGATCCCAGCCAGGTTGCCGATATCGAACGCGACCTAATGCGCAACTATCTTCGCCAGCTCTACGAACATTTTATGGAGGCATCTTCTTCTGTTTCACCTCCTCCGGTAATACCGTCGGTGCCGGCTCCTCCCCCTGCTACCCCACCAGCACCAGTACCAGAACCAGCTTTGGAGGTTATCAAATCGGAACCTGCCCCACCACCGCCTGCCCCACCGGTAGAACCAGCAACTACTTATACCCCCCCTCGAATCATTGAAGTACCAGATTCTGTAAAAGAAATCAATGAAGAGGTCCAAGAAGTATTCAATCCTCGCGTTGATCGTGAACCAGAGCCTATCTACCAAGCACCAGCCCAGCCAATACCTGGAGGGGAAGATATGGAAGAACTCTTTTCTACCTCGGAAGCTAAGGAACTATCTGAAAAATTGAGTGCACTTCCCATTGCGGATTTGACAAAAGCCATGGGCTTAAATGAACGGATTTTTACCATCAACGAACTATTCGGTGGAGATCAACAATTGTTCAATAATACCATGGCTCAGTTAAATCAATTCTCTTCTTTTTTGGAAGCAAGTCGTTACCTAGCTCAGGAAGTTGCCGAAAAGCAAAACTGGACAAAAAAGAGTAAAAAGAAAAAAGCCAAGGAATTTATTAAGCTGGTAAAGCGTCGCTATAACTAAGTACTTAGTTCATGAAACGGATTGCTGTCTTTACTTCAGGGGGGGATGCTCCTGGTATGAACGCCTGTATTCGTGCTACGGTCCGGACTGCCCTGCAGGCCGGCATCGAGGTATACGGAATTTATCGGGGTTACGCCGGAATGATCAACGGAGATATCGTACCCTTAAATTCCCGGGACGTAAGTAATATCATCCAATTGGGTGGGACTATTCTCCACTCCGCCCGATCCGAAGAATTTCGCACTACCGATGGTCGAGCAAAAGCGTACCAGCAATTACAAGCAAAAGGAATAGAGGGCGTAGTGGCCATCGGTGGAGATGGTACCTTTACCGGTGCTCGCATTTTTATGGAAGAATATCCAGATATTCCTTTTGTTGGCGTACCGGGGACCATCGATAATGATCTGGTAGGGACGGACTTTACCATTGGCTACGACACGGCTATCAATACGGCAATGAATGCGATTGATAATATCAAGGATACCGCCGGTGCCCATGATCGGCTGTTCTTTGTGGAAGTGATGGGCCGAGATGCGGGATTTATCGCACTACGATCTGCGATTGCTTCCGGTGCGGAAGCAGTACTAGTGCCAGAAAGTAAGACAAATATTGAAGTTCTCGTACAGACGCTCAAGCACAATTATGAAAATAAAAAGTCATCGAGTATTGTCGTGGTTGCCGAAGGAGACGATGCTGGTGGTGCTTTTGATATTGCCGAACGAGTACGAAAGGAAGTCTCTGAATACGATATTCGGGTAACTATTCTTGGACACATTCAGCGTGGGGGCCGTCCTACCTGCATGGAACGAGTGCGCGCTAGTCGTTTAGGCATGGAAGCCGTGCGGGCCTTGATGGCTGGAAAAACCAGTGTGATGGTGGGGCAAATTCACAACGATATTGTATTTACTCCATTCGCACAAGCTATCAAAGATACCTCTTTGGGCGTCAACCCTATTTTAGAGGAGATGGTATCTATCCTAGCCTAATTTATTCTTACCACCAGCCATCTTTGTCCCCATCCTGGCTAGGTTTATCGATTTTATCAAGGAAAGCCTGATCTTTCCCTTTAGCTTTCTTGTTATCTTGGTAAGAATAATAGATGCTCGTATACATCTAATCCCTCCGCTCCTATTTGATGACCTGATAATTTTTGCTATGGAATCCATTCCATTTGGACAACAGCTAAAGAAGAGCATGATTTTTCCGCTCTATTTCTTAGCCATTATGTGGATTGTACATTTTGTACAATTCATCTCCCCGTTTGACTTTGGTTTCCTTGGAGTATATCCTTTAGAATGGTCTGGTCTAAAAGGGATCATTTTTGCACCTCTAGTACACGGAGACTGGCAACACCTGATTTCTAACTCTGCCCCGTTCTTCGTACTAACGACCATGATCATGTTGTTTTATCGAAAAGTAGCTATTCGTAGTTTTCTCATGAGCTATATGCTTACTGGTGTGTCTGTTTGGTGATTTGCTCGCCCGGTATTTCACATCGGTGCCCGTGGAGTCGTCTATGGATTATTGGCCTTTGTTTTCTGGAGTGGCATCTTTCGACGCAATATTAAATCGATCGTTTTAGCACTCATTGTAACCTTTTTGTATAGTGGTTTCATTGTAGGTATTCTGCCAAATCAACCTGGTATCTCTTGGGAGAGCCATCTAATGGGGGGCTTGATTGGAATTTTCACGGCCTACTGGTATAAGGAAGAAATTGAAGCGGATGAAGAACGAGAAGTTCCTTCTTGGGAATTGGAAGAACCAAAAGAAGAAGAATTTTTCTTACCTCGCGACGCTTTCGACCGCACTAAGCAAGATCGACTGCCGGGTTCAGATCGG
>JBCDIO010000280.1:0-5510 GCA_038748815.1 Bacteroidota bacterium | reverse complement strand
CCAGATTCTTCTCCCGGGGTATAAGGCGTTTCTTCCAGCATCCAGGCTTTAGCTTCGGCGCCTTTCAAATAGTGATCGAAATAGTCCTTTAGCCGCAATTGAATATCGAGCCTATTGCTTTCCTGATCCAAGCCGTGGCCTTCTCCTCGATAAGACAGAAAAACAACGGGTTTCTGTAAATAGCGTAGGATGCTGTAGAAGCCAAAAGAATGCTCCCAAAGCACGACTTTATCCGCCGTGCCGTGAAATAGTAAAAGCGGAGTATCCATGGTCTGGGCATTGAAAACCGGTGATTCCCGGAGGTACATTTCTGTATCCGAAGTCGGGTCCGTGGCTAATCGCCCTTGACTCGTCATATAGTAGTCCTGCTCATTACTACCATCTCGTACGATGTCCAAGTTAAAGCCTTGCACTAAATTACTAACGCCCGCACCGGCAGCGATCGCTGCGAACCGATTCTCCTGGGTGGAAATATACATACCGCAATGTCCACCAAAGCTAAACCCTTCGTAGCCAATACGGTCTTCGTCTACATAACCTAGTTCGATGACCTTTTTGATGGCCGCATCGATGCATTCGTGCATATCAGAATGCGGTGTACCTACATTGAAGTGGATATCAGGTTGCAGAAATAAATAACCATCCGATACGTACAGCATCTCCGGCACACTGGCCCCCGATCGATAAGGTGTTGGATAGCGATACATTCTCCAAGAATATTTTTCGTACGAGTAGACAACCATCGGTAGCTTTTGCCCTGGCTCGTAGCCCTCCGGAATACTAAGGATACCCCGCAGGGGTACCCCATCGTCATTGGTATAATCGATCAGAATTCGTTTACCCCATTTGAATTTTTCTTGCTGGGGGTTGGTGTTCGTTATCTTTTTAGCCTTCGAGAAATCCTTCTTGCTGAGGTACGCTTCCGAGGCATTTTGGTAATCTTCTTTTCGATAAATAATGGTATTACTACCCTCGCTCTTGATGATATCGTAGCCGTACGAAGGCCCAAAGAAAGAGGCCGGACCGTAGATCAGTTCTTTCAATTGCCCTTCTTGCAAGGAGTAGAAGCCGGCGTACTTTGTCTTCGTATGATAGGCATGTAAATAAATGGGCGAAGAAAGATCAATATAACGATCGGCCGTTTCGTCTTCGTCTTCAAATCGGAAGTCTTCTACTCGAAAGCGTATCGGCTCTTTGGCCGTCACCGAAGCCGTTAAATTCTTGGCCTTGGTAGCACCGTCGAGTGGCAACTGCCACAAATCGTATTGGTGATTAACGAGTACTGCATTCTGACCTTTAACCCATCCGGTAAAACCATAAGCGGGAACTTGGCCAAACTGATCAAAATCGGCCTTCACAAAGGAAACATCCAGGCCTTCGGTTATATTTCTGCTATTCCCGGTGGCAAAATCGTAGACCCAATAGTGCGCTTCGTCCCAGTAAACCACCTTGGTACCGTCTGGGGATAGTTCGTAGTTCGGATTCCAATACGATCCGGTGTGATTTTTTCGGATCAATTTTTTCTTGCCCGTCCGGAGATTAATGCGATACAGGTCATTTTTTTCGACGTCCCAATCGGAAATATAATTTCGATTATCCATACCTATGGCCCATTGATCCGTGCCTTTCGAGTAGCGTATTTTTTGGATTTCATCACTGGTTAGTGGAATCAGGGTATTCGAACGGCGAACAAACACAGCATCAAATACCTTATTCTGCTGGCGGTCGTACTCCATAATACGCTGAGAAAGTAGTTTTTCATCTTTCCAGTGCCAAACCTGTACGGTGGCATTTTCTACCACGGGGCTATTTTCCGATTCGGTCTCTTCGGCTTGATCGTAGGCTTTGATTTTAACAAAACAGCGATTACCATCTTTACTCCAAATAATAGGATTTGCGGACCTACTGTCCTTTACAGCTAACCCCATATATTCGTCCAATCCTTCCATCTCTTGACTAGGGTACTCGACCTTTTCGACCAGTTCCCTCTTCAGGCTACTGGTCATCACCAAACTGATATTCTCATGATCAATCTGCCCCTCCACCATCTCGTATTTATAGTAGGCCAAGGCATCTACGCTGTGATTCCAAGTTAGGTTTGAGAATAGGAAGCTACCGGTTTGCAGGGCCCGGGTTGTCTTTTTGGCGGGATCATAGAGATAGATACCATTGCCTCGCTTATCCTCGGACGAAATTGTATAGACGATATACTCAGATTTCTTATTGACTAAATACTCGCCAACATCCCCGATATAATGCTCGCTCCGTTGATTCAAATCATAGATCATCAAGCTATGATCATCCGCAGTCACGAAGTAGTTTTTATCCTCCAGGAAACGAAAAGCAGCGGAAGATTCATATTGCACGGTGAACCCTGTTGCCAGCTGTTTTAATTCAATCCGTTCTTTTTCATCGTTCTCCGTATCTGGTTCCACCCGATAGGCAATCCAATCGGAGGCCGAAGAAAATATCGGTTTTGCCCCATTCGGAATTTGGTATTTCAAGCCTTGCTGAACGCTATGCACGTAGAGTACATCCGTTTGATTTTCGTCCCCATAGTAGGCGGATATTTCTTCCTGGACGGTAGTTAGGTCAACGGTATCTGCCGCTTCTTCGGGTTCGTCTACGAGGCGGTATAAGGTCGTATACCATTCTCCATTATCAGACATCGTCACGGCGTGCTTTCTCCATTGGCGCATTTTATCGATAGAGAGCACTTCCTTTTCTGATTGGCTAATGGATTGATGGGGTAAAAGGCTGGTAAGGAGGATAGCTAAGAGGGATACGTGTCTTATTTTCATAGCGATGGTTACTGTTTTCTATTTGATTTATTCGATTAGACCGTTGGATTATTTTGCGTTCGGTTCTCGAAATCGCCGAAGGTAAAGGGTCTCTATGATACCCGAAGTGAAGTGGTTTGGGTATAAGCACTATTTCACCTCAAAAGACCTTACTGACATTCCTTCCTTAGGCCTTTGGCTTCCAATCATACTCCATATACGTTGCCGTTTGCTCCGCCGTTTCTGTCCCGAGTAGCATATCTACCAGATGGAAGGACAGATCAATGCCAGCAGAGATTCCGCCGGAAGTAAATATTCTTCCGGTATTGACAAAACGTAGGTTTGGCCGTGGAAGACCCGTTGGAACAATGGTTTGCATGTGGTCATACACTTGATGGTGCGTACAATAGGGTTTACCATCTAGTAAACCTAGCTTCCCTAGCATTCTGGATCCAGAACAAATACTCAACGTGAACTCCGTGTTTTGATGCACTCGCTCGATCCAGTCGAGTACCTTTTGATTTTCGGCGAGCTTGCGGGTTCCATTGCCTCCGGCAATGATCAAGATGTCGAGGTCCGGGCAGGATTCGAAATCATATTTAGGGTTTACCGATAAACCATTTACCGCGCTGATTGGCGCTAGATGCTCACTTACGGTAAACACCTCAAATGGTTCGAAATTATTTAACTCCGAAGTCACGGAAAATACCTCAAAAGGACCGGCAAAGTCTAAGACTTCGGCTTCATCAAAAAGGAGGATTCCAACGTTTCTTTTCTTAGGCATCGACGATTAATTATATGGCTTTAAACAAGATGGTCTGAGTTGTACTCCAACCAGTTCTTTAATACCGCATCCGGAGAATACCGCAAACGGCATGACCTCATCCACCTGAATGTAGAGACCGGAGAAGAGCGGGTCTTACTCATTGATTTGTAAAAGGCTATTTCTCTTTCTTGGACTTTTTCTTCTTTCGCTTACGCTTTCTCTTCTTTTTGGGTTTTTCCTCCTCTTCATCAAGATTCATCATTTTCCGTAATCCCAAAATATAAGGCTGATAGATATTGAAATAAAAAGATTTTTTCTCTCCTGCTGCATTTTCTGTTTCTAACACATCAAAAGGAATTCCATCCTGAAAAACGAGTGATTGGCTGGTGGAAGAATAGCCTAACTCATCAATTATCAAATATTCGTCATCTACACTTCTTACTATCATGGCACTATCAGTAGACTCCCCGTTTCCACTATAAAATGGAACACTAAGTAACTCTGCGTATTTATCCCAATATCTTCTTGCCATTAGGGTGTCTCCCAAAGCATCATAGGAATAGCCAATATCCAATAAGCACCGAACAGAACCTGGATTCTCTCTGAATGAATTCATGGAGATTTCAATTAACTCTTTATGGTTTCCTTCTTCCCACAATTCATTGATCACCAATCGTTCCACTTTCTCTCCATATGGCGAATAGGATTCTAAGAATGCAGATCCGTAATAAATCCAATAGACATCCACGAAGTCCATGGTAGTATCTGCATTCAGAAAAATCTCATTTAATGCAATAAGATCTTCTGGAGATTCCTCAACACTCCATTTTATGGAATCCATCTCAAGACCGTAGGGACTGACTTGCGAATAAGAGTAAACTTGAATACAGATAAAGATAATCACATATGAAATTCTCATCAGTTCTATTTTGGAGTTTAAAATCAATCTTACTAGATGTCTATTTTTTTCTTTTGGGTGTGTATTTTCCAACTTGTAAACAAAATCTGAGTACAGGACAAAAAAGTGAGTAATTGAAATAAGAGGTAAATTGTTGGTACGAAACATCAATTTCTCTCACCCAATTACTCAGTATGAAAGATACAGAAAAGGCATTGAAAGCAATGCTTTTACAAAATTTTATCGGCCATGGTCAACGACTAACGATGATGAGCAAATTAATACTGGCCGTTTTGAAAATGTGTACGGTCAATTTTGCCCAGTTAGCCCTGGTGCTGAATTCGTCGGTTCAGGTCGATAGTAATTTCAAGCGCATCCAGCGATTTGTAAAAGGTTATCGCTTTTGCCAACGTAGCTATGTTCAATTTGCCTGGTCGCTGTACGGTAATAAAGGACAATGGATAGCCTTGAGTATGGATCGAACCAATTGGAAATTTGGTCGAGCCAATATCAATATCCTGACCATCGGCATATCCTGGCGTGGCACGGCTATTCCATTGATCTGGATGCTCTTAGACAAGCGAGGCAATTCCAATCAGCAGGAACGGATGTTGCTTTTGGAACGTCTACTGGGCTATCTAGATGAAGCCCAGCAAAGCAGGATCCGCTATTTGCTAATGGATCGCGAGTTCACAGGCCATAACTGGCTGAGCTATTTACGCACGAAGTCTTTTAGCTTTATCATTCGCATCCGAAAAGATGCCAAGGTGCGTAAGCCCGGTCAGTATAAAGAGCAATCAGCCTGGCGTTTGTTCCAGACTACGACTTATCGGGCACTGCGTAAACCCCGAGTACTCTTTGGACATCGGCTGTATGTAGCGGGTCAACAGGTTGATGCCAAGGAGTACCTCCTTCTGATCAGTGATCGCCCCTTGACTCATGGCCATCGATTGTATGGCGAACGCTGGGGGATTGAAGTCTTTTTTGCCGCTTGCAAAACCAGAGGCTTTAACTTTGAGGATACGCATTTGACCAAGCTTGAACGAATTGATACCCTGTGCTTTAT
>JBCDIO010000279.1:0-5512 GCA_038748815.1 Bacteroidota bacterium | reverse complement strand
CCGAAAGCAGCAGGACTTTCACCATGGATGATCAGACGTTTTTAGGTTTCGCGCCCAAGGATTCGAGCAAGGGGTAGAGATCTACGTGTTCACGAATCAGCTGCACGGCTTTTTGCACCTTCCAAGGGGTTCGGGTATTGATCTTTACCTCGATCTGATTGATGCGCACCACCGCGCCTAGGGCATCTAAAGGCGAGCTTACTACCGGAATGCGGTGTTTATCTAAAAAGGGATGCCAGATGTCGGTTGATTCAAACCAATGCTCCAAGCGGCCATCGCCGGTCAGCAAGACGCCGGAAATGATTGGATGGCCTTTTTCTTCCGAAATTTCCGCCACTTTCTCCAGCACATTTCCGAGGCGGGAAGCACTAACTACCAAGAGGTTGTTTTCGTCTTCGTAGCCAAATTCGTCCGTTTCAAAGAGAGAACCGGGTATGATGTTGCTGACTTGGTTCCACATGCGTTCTGAATTGAGCAAGCAGCGGCCTTTGACCACCCGCATGATAGAGTCCATAATCGGATTAGAAAGAGCTCGGTCGTAGGGCAACACCCCCAACAGCGGAATGCCTATGCTCTTCAATTTCATACCGACGTACTTACGAATATAATCGAGCTTTTCGGGCTTGACTTTATTGACGATGACTCCGATTACTGGAACTTGGCTTTCGGCGAATACGGCGAGACTTAGAGATAGCTTATCGAGGGTCCGACCGATTCCTCCTTCTACGATCATTACGACGGCGGCATCGACCATTTTGGCAACATCCGCATTCGAGAGATTCACCACACTCCCTACCGCGGGGTGCCCGGTGCCTTCGAAAACCACTAGTTCATGTTGATTGACCAGGCGTTCGTTGGCTTTAACTACCCGTTTCGGAAAATCAAAGTGGCTGGCATCCTCGATAAATTGGGCGGTCACTCCTTCGGCGATAATAACCGGGCTATGGAGTTCTTTGTCTAGTTCAAAACCAATGAAATCCGCGAAAAGTACGGCGTCTTTATCCGCTTTGATCCCTTGCACATTGAGGTATTTCTGGCCGACGGGTTTCGAGTATCCCACATCGTAACCGAGGTCTAGAAGGGTCTTAACGAGCCCCAGCGTGGAGGTTGTTTTTCCAACGTGTTGGCCCGTAGCTGCAACGTATAATGATTTGATCATAAGCGTAGGTTCTTGCCGAAAAGCATGCGTAAAGATGACGAAAATCGTGGGATTACAAAACCCAGATTACGAAGAGGAAACGGAGCTTTTGGCCGCTTGTTCAATTCGCACGAATGATAGGCCCAAAAGGAGGATGAGTCCGAGAACCATTGCTGGCAGAAAAAAGAGCATACTCCCCAACCACGTGTACAGAATCCCACCGAGGATTAATCCTACAATACTCGCCAAGCTACCCGCACTACCCGCGTAGCCTTGTACGGCTCCCTGATCCGCCGCGGGTACACTTCTCGACAAGAGTGAAAGGAAAGAAGGCCACATGATGCCGTTGCCCCCGGAGAATAAAAGTACGCCAATCCCTACCGACCAAAGGTTGGGCACCGTAAACAGGCAAAAACCGATGGCCAGCAAAGCACTTCCGGTTAGAATAAGGCTAGCGTCGCTCACCTTTTTAGAGAGGCGGGAAAGGACGGGTCCCTGGAAGAAAACCATAGAACCACCTAGGGCCGAATAGAAAATACCCAGTTCTACCGTGGACCAAGACAATCCTTCAATAGCATACACCGGAAAGGCTACGTAGAAAAAATTAAAGGCTAAGAAAACCAGGAAATAGACAACGATAAAAAAAGGCACATTGGGCAGTTTCCAAACATCTATAAAGCGGTGCCCCGTTTCTTCTCGGGGGCTGGGCTTACAATCTTTATGTTCTTGTCCCTGCACCTTTCGCGCGATGAACTCGGCGGTCCGTTCGGGGGTATCGCCGCATTGTTTAGTTTCTGGTAGCAGTCGCAGAATGACGATGATCGCCACAGCCGAAATCAGCATTGCGG
This sequence comes from Bacteroidota bacterium, assembly GCA_038748815.1. Lineage (GTDB taxonomy): Bacteria > Bacteroidota > Bacteroidia > Chitinophagales > Saprospiraceae > JBCDIO01. The sequence continues at coordinate 3,526 of JBCDIO010000279.1, read as the reverse complement.
CCAGTACGGGTAGTACGTTCCCCAGCACGGTGGCTCCCAACACGCCGGCCAGGGCGGGTCCAATTACAAAGCCCAGGCTACCCGCCGCGGACATGTTGCCAAAGTTGGCTTTTCGATCTTCGGGGGTGCTGACATCGGCCAGATAGGCATTGGCCACCGAAACATTACCACCGGTGGCACCATCGAAGGCCCGTCCCACAAAAAGAAGCAAAAGCGGCCAACCCAGCATAAAGCTACCCAGCCAGGTAGAGTTGATTTCGGTAAGAGGCCAATTTGGAATCAGTAAGGCAATGAGGAAAATACACCAAGCTAGAAAAGTACCCATTTGGGTAAGCAGCAGAATGCGTTTACGCCCCACCCGATCGGACCAGGAACCCAGAATGGGCGCACCGAAGAGCTGAAAAGAGGAATAGGTGGCCCCCAGAATACCGTAGATTAGTTCATTGCCACCGAAGTCTAGTACGAGGACAATCAAGAAGGGAAGCACTAGGCTGTAGCCGAGGGAGCCAATGAAGTTGATTAAGTAGATTGGGAAAAGCTTCGATTGGGTGATCGTGGTCATACTAGGAAGGTACGAAAACTTCCGGGGGTACCTCCGACCACCCTTCGAAGAAAATATAAGAGCCCATTATTAATAAAAGCGCGATTGGGTCCTAGCCGTTCTTTTAACCCGGCAGGACGATTTGGTTGTTTGAGGGTTCGAATACCGTACAGACTTATTCTTTTTGCTGAGGGTCAATGATATAATACCCAAATCCAAGCTGGATTTGCCGGTGCCGCTCCCCTACCGGAATAATTGTTCCATTGGCATCCGTAAAGCTAAAGGCATCCACATCCGCCAAGCCAAAGAGATAGTAGGTTTGCACATAGAATCTGGCGATTCGATACCGAGCACCTATTTTGAGACCTAAATCAGAGGGCGGTTGATCCGTTTCAATGTTTTCGGGTATTTTCTGCCAAGCTCCGTCTACTTCAAATCGTTCGCCCATATTTGGTGCGACATAAAACCCAAACATGGTTTCAAAGGAAGGTGCCCATTGCCAGCCGACCATGGGACTCAGGCTAAGATAGGTATGCCGATAGCGATTGAAGTTAACGGACTCTATTTTCACCGTTGCTTGGTACAGATCAAAGCGGCCATACACTCGGAAGCGTTTGCCAAAGAGGGCCGATGCTTCCAGGCCGACGGTGCCATTGATTTGTCCCTGGCCGCGCAAGATTATAGTTTGGGTAAAAACAGATTGGTTGTAGTTAAGCCCTATGTCTGCCGATAGGCCGAACTGGGCATAGGTCGGAAGTACCATCAGGGATAAGACCCCGATGAGCAGGATACGAGTAATCATACTAATTGAATTTTGGAGTTTTGATCTGGATCGCTAGGTCAGGGCCCCGAACCCGTTGCGATGACAATTACTCTAAAAACGCGAAAGAGATAAGAATAATATAAGACAGGAAATATTAACATATGAGGATCAAAATTCTGGAGGGGCACCCTACGTATCAATGTGATTTTCTTCCCAAGGGCTAGAGATAAAAGAAGGCCCCCAAACTCGCATCAGCGGTCCGGGGGGCCTAACCTTTCATCTTACTTGGGAAAACAACTCCCATTTCTAACCATCGAGTTTGCTTTCATCGTTGAATCGGCACCGCAATAGTTTGTAGCGTAGCTCCGTCTGGATTTCGCAATTGCAGCCAGTAAGCACCAGCTGGCACGTCTTGCAAGTCGAGCGAATCGGATGCCCAATTCCAGGACTCAAAGATCTTCATAGTCCGACCTTGAGCATCCATCAGAACCGCCTGCTGTAGATCTGGCCAAGCCTCCGACCGCAAGTGCAAATGATCACTCGCAGGCAGAGGAAAGGCAGTAACCGTGTTTTTTTCTTCATCTACCGATACCAGGCTTGAGGGCATCCGTCGCACGATCATTCGGAGGGTTTTAGGTCCGAAATCGCTAACATATATAGTATCACCACTGGCGGTAGCCACAATACCATTGGGGGTGTCGAAGGCAGCTGCGGCACCAATTCCATCAACTACTGCCGCAGTTCCACTGCCGGCAATCACTTCTGCACTACCATCGGCAATGGACACTTGGTATATCTTATTGTCGATATGATTAGTGGCCAGTAAGGCTCCATCGGAGTAGGTTAAAAAGCCAATACCGCCACCTAAACTGGCGTGCAAGGAAAACTCCCCATCGGCGTATCTGATAATATTTCCATCATCGTAATTGGCAATGAAAAAATCGCCATTTTCGGCAAAGGCCCCACCGGCAGCTCCATTTAATAAGGTGGACTGTCCAAAATTGAATAATCCATCATCCGGGGACCATCCACGCAAAATAGTTGACCCCCAAGTGATCAACATCAGGGTATCCGACCCTGGCTTTCCAACGGCGTTCGACAAACCACCCGGAACTGTTTGTAGGGACGTAGTTTCCCCATTCGCATCGGCAACCATTAATTCGCCGGTACCGCTATTGGCGAAGTACAATTGACCATTGTGGTAAGACATGCCGTTGGGGCGATTTACACCGGTGACGAAGTTTTCGTAAGTGCCGTCCGGATTATACCGCAGAATGTGCGTTCCGGTTACGGACGGCCAAACACCCCAATGGGATCCATAAACGGTCCCATCCGGAGCAATGCTCAAACCATCATCGATCAGATTTTCACCCGTTGGAAGCAAGGTCGTTACTTCGTACTCGTACTGAGCCGATAGTAGACAGGGAAGAAACAGACCAATAAGTATTCCAGTAATTCCATTTTTCATAGCTAATAACATTATTAATAGTGTCTAAATAAGGTCAGTAAGCTACTATACAATGGTATCAATCGGAGTCTTTTTAAGCAAGATTGAAGACCGGTATTATGATCCTAAACTTCCTTTTGGACATTTTTGAGATAAGCTTTGGGGGTTGTTCCTTTTTCTTTCCGAAAAGCTTGGTAAAAAGTGGCCTTATTACCAAAACCAGCCTCCTGCGCCAGAGCCCATAGCGTTAGCTGCTCGGCTTCGGGCCGCTGGGTTTGCTCCAAAAAGTATTGGATGCGATAGCGATTGACTAGGTCCGAAAAAGAAAGACCTAAAATGCGGTTAATCGCTTTACTGGTCAATACCGGATTGGCAGCCACCGCACTGGCTAACTCTCCTAAGGAAAAGTTCTTGCTGAGAAACGGCTTTTCTTCGGGCAGATGTGCCGCGATCGCATTGGCCAATTCTTCGAGTCGAAGCTGTTCCTTATTATCGTATACTTCGGTGATAAACTGAAAAGCGGAAGGCCGCACATAAGCCGCCATAGCCAAGGTTAGAATTAGAATGGAGAATCCAAGAAAAGCATAGTGGTAGAAACGAACCGGTATCTGTAATTGAAAGACAATAACACTTAAAACAAAGCTCCCAAACCAAACCCCGAGTACGGCTAGAAAAGCCCACTGTAGATGCTTGAGCAAGGGGGGGAAATGGACATTTCGCACCGACTTCACTAAGCGATGAGCCCGCCATATGAACCCAAAATTGACCCATTTGG
>JBCDIO010000278.1:0-5523 GCA_038748815.1 Bacteroidota bacterium | reverse complement strand
TCGCAATCGTTCGTCGTCGGGATCCAGATGAGCGTATTCCAGAATGGGAAGAAACGGCCGCGGTAGCTATGGCCGTACAAAATATGTGGCTAGCCTTACCAGCCTATGATCTAGGAGGATATTGGAGCTCTCCACGTGCTATGATCGGCCAACCAGCCTTTCTGGAATTGGAAGAACGGGAGGCATGCTTGGGGCTTTTTTACCTAGGCTACCACCAAGCACCGGAATTACCTGCGAAGCGAACCCCAAGTGCGGATAAGATCCGGTGGATGGATTAGGAAAATGACCTTTCCATCTCATCAATCGATCGACGAAGGAGCCTTTCAATTTCGAACCGCCTGGGAGATTTTACAATCTCCCAGGCGGCAGTCGTTTCATACCTTTTGTTATTCTAACTGGGCATCTAACCAGCCGTATATATTCTTCTTTACTCTAGGGGGGATGGCATGTCTTCCTCCTTCCTCGTCAAAATAGAGAAACTTTAGGTTTTCCGATTTACCATAGTTTGCATAAGCCTGACTCACATACCGCTCCATAAATTGGTATTCCGTGACATCTAATTTGCTGAATCTCCCCCATTTGCCAGTATCACCCCATTCGTAGAGCCCTCGGGTTAATAACATTGGTCGAGGTGCAATAAACGCAAGGTAATCTGACCCGATACCGTAATTCAACAAGCCCGGTAACGATGCGGAGATTCCTCGCTTGAGTGCAGCATTCTCATGAAACCAGTAGGTTAGTTCAAAGAAACCACAGGAAGAGACTCCGGCCTTTATGCGTGGATCGTAGAACATAAAATACACTAAGCCATACCCTCCTCCCGAGTGCCCAATAGCACCAATGCGAGCCGTATCGACAAAATCATAACGCTCCAGCACGTTTACGGCTAGCATATTATCATAAACCTCCTTTCCCATTTTCGTTCGCCCCTGCATAACCAGCTGACCGATCCAGTGGGAATATGCACTTTCCTCTAAGTCTTCGTCCAAACAAATCGTATCCGGGCGAGGAATTCTTCTTCTATCCGCGTGGTAGAATCGATCGGGGCAAATGACCACATAGCCTCTTTGAAATAATTCAAGGCCATACTGTAATTGGCCATCTCCGGCTAGACCAGCCGTTTCCAGTTTTCCTAAATGGGTATTAGCCCCATCTTGATGGATGGCTACTATTGCGGGAAATTTCTTCTTGGAAAGGGTTGGGATAAAGAGGTATGCTCTGATCCGATCAATTGGAGTATTAAAAATGGAATCTTCAAGTTCTGCGGTGTATTCAATCAATAATCTCCTTCCTCCATTGATCTCTTTTATCTCCAGGGTATCGATATCCAAAGGAGGGGGAGGAGGCATATGGCCAAGCAACTTTTTCAATTCCGTAAATCTTTCTGCTGAAGGATCAAATTTTGCTGGAAACACATTGAAATCAATTTCTTGTCCGTACATACTAATGGCACAGAACAGGAGTAGCATCGTTCTAAAAATGGTCTGCATAATTCGTTGTTTTCCCCTAGAGACAGAGAATAAGAAAGGCTGTTGCAGACGAAGAGTAAAGAGTAATTATTCTGTACTTTCTCCCGATAAATTTACCGTTTAACTCAAGCTTAGAGGATTGCTAAGGAAGCCATTTACTCCCAAATAGTCGAAGCAGTGGCAGAGGAGAAAACTGGGCATTACATACACCCATCTATATTTTTCGATACGCCGGTAAAGAAATTTTGCCCGGGCAGCAGACAAAAAGCCAGTACAATGCCATAAACCATTGACATATAGGCCGCTTAGTTGGACATGAAAAAATAATATACTAGCTTTGCAGCGCGAAACGAAGAACCGGACTAAAACGAGTATTTCTCCCCGCAGGAAGCTACTCGGCTTCCGGTCTATTTCTCCATTACGATTGACTAGTATTCAAACAAAAAAACTAAACAGTTACTTATGGATATGTTGATTTACCTGGTACCAGCGATGGGTGTTGTTGCATTGCTGTATACTGTGTGGCGATCTTCTTGGGTTTCTAAGCAAGAGGTCGGAACCGAAAAGATGGCAAAAATTGCCGAGCACATCGCCGATGGAGCGATGGCTTTCTTGAAAGCAGAATACCGCGTACTAGCTATTTTCGTTTTGGCGGTAGCGATCCTATTGGGCGTTTCTGCGGATAGTGAAACTTCTTCTCCTTTAATCGCCGGGTCTTTTATCCTGGGAGCTATCTGCTCTGCTTTAGCCGGATTTATCGGTATGCGAGTAGCAACTAAAGCAAACGTTCGGACCACCAACGCAGCTCGTACCAGTCTAGGTAAAGCTCTAGAGGTGGCTTTTGCCGGTGGTGCGGTAATGGGTCTTGGTGTAGTTGGATTGGGACTTCTTGGTCTAGGAATTCTATTCATTATCTATAGTAACATGTTCGGGGTTGATACCGCCGACAATGTTAACCAGGTTATTACCGTAATTACTGGTTTCTCATTTGGTGCTTCTTCTATCGCTCTTTTTGCACGTGTAGGCGGCGGTATTTACACCAAAGCAGCAGACGTTGGAGCTGACTTGGTTGGTAAAGTAGAAGCGGGAATCCCTGAAGATCACCCATTGAACCCAGCCACCATTGCCGATAACGTAGGTGACAATGTAGGTGACGTTGCGGGTATGGGAGCTGACCTTTTTGAAAGTTATGTAGGTTCTATCATCGGTACGATGGTATTGGGAGCTGTTTTCATTGGTAATTCCCAGGGCTTTGAGATTTCCAATGAATTTGGTGGATTGAATGCGGTATTGTTGCCATTGGTATTGGCTTCAGTAGGTATCCTTACTTCGATCATCGGTACCTTCTTCGTACGGGTTGCCGAAGGTGGTGATCCACAGAAAGCATTGAACCGTGGTGAATTCCTATCGGCAGCTTTGATGCTTGCTGCAACCTATGGTGTAACGCAATGGATGTTGCCAGAAACTTGGACATACGGTGAAACCTCTTACGGTGCACTAGGTGTATTCTTTGCGGTTATCTTCGGTCTGGCCGCTGGTCTTTTGATCGGCTTGGTTACCGAATTCTACACCGGTACCGATACCCGCCCAGTAACTGGAATTGTAAATCAGTCGATCACTGGTTCTGCTACTAATATTATTGCTGGTTTGGGTGTAGGTATGCAGTCAACGGCCATTCCAATTATCATCTTGGCAGCTGCCATCATTGGAGCGCACGAATTTGCCGGCTTGTACGGTATTGCGATTGCTGCAGTAGGTATGCTTTCTAACACCGGTATCCAGTTGGCAGTAGATGCTTACGGTCCGGTTTCTGATAACGCAGGTGGTATTGCGGAGATGTCTGAATTACCTCCAGAGGTACGTGAGCGTACGGATACCTTAGATGCAGTAGGTAACACTACCGCAGCGATTGGTAAAGGCTTCGCGATTGGTTCTGCGGCCTTAACGGCTCTAGCGCTTTTCGCAGCTTTCATGACCACTGCTGGTATTAATGAGATCAACATTGCTAATCCTGTGGTAATGTCTGGTTTATTGTTGGGTGGTATGCTTCCATTCTTGTTCTCTTCTATGGCTATGGGTGCGGTAGGACGTGCGGCAATGGATATGATCCAAGAGGTTCGTCGTCAGTTCAACAGCATCCCTGAGTTGAAAGCAGCACTAGAAGTGATGCGGACGAAAGGAGAAGATCAGTCGAAGTGGACCGAGCAAGATAAAGCTACTTTCGCTGCTGCGGACGGTAAAGCCGAATACAGCAAGTGTGTAGAAATCTCTACCGCTGCTTCTATCCGGGAGATGATCCTTCCAGGTTTGATCGCGGTAATTAGCCCCGTCGCTGTTGGTTTCTTAGGTGGTGCCGAAATGCTAGGTGGTCTATTGGCCGGTGTAACGGTTTCTGGTGTATTGATGGCTATCTTCCAGTCTAATGCTGGTGGTGCTTGGGATAACGCTAAGAAAATGTTCGAAGGTGGAGTAGACATCCAAGGAGAGAAATACTACAAAGGCTCTGAGCCGCACAAAGCGGCGGTAGTAGGGGATACGGTAGGTGATCCATTTAAGGATACTTCTGGACCTTCTCTAAACATCCTTTTGAAATTGATGTCAGTTGTTGCCTTGGTGATTGCACCACTGCTCTAAGCAACAGCCTATAAAGATTTATAAAAAGGCTGCTCCGTTCCGGGGCAGCCTTTTTTGATGCTCCATTCTAACAAAGCTCCTCTTTTTCTTAGAACTGATCCACCCGTAAGTCCGTTTATATCCATTAGGATGCCCTTTGCATAGGTACATTCTTGTAATTTTGGGAAATCCCAACTAGCTCACTGCATAATCATGAAGCAATCAACTCTCTATTCCTGGCTCTTTCTATCCCTCTTTGCCGCCCTTTTACTAGGTTGTGGCTCTTCCAAAATGTCTGAATTATTATACCAGGGTAGTTTGGACACCGGGCCTTTTAACGACCGAATTACCTTCGAGCGAGCATTGGACTTGATTATTGTAGAGGTTGAGGTTGACGGGCAGAAACGACGGTTTTTAGTGGATAGTGGTTCACCTAATGTGATTGATGCTGCCCTCGCGGAAGAACTCGGCTTACAAACGGAATTGAAACGCAAAGTATCGGACTCTAACGGGAAGACTACGAAACTACCGATTGTCACCGTCGATCAAATCAAAATTGGTGCTACTACCTATTACCAAACGGCCGCCGTGGTGGCTGACCTGCGCAACACCCCCTTACTATCTTGCCTCGATGTAGACGGATTCATTGGGGCTAATTTAATGCGCCTGGGCGTTTGGCAAATCGACTACCAAAAACAAGAAATTCAGATTGTACCGGATCGGGATAGCTTGGACTATCCCCCAACTAGTCCTGGCATTCCATTTCTTGCCTCTAGACAGGGGACCCCCAGGATACAGATCCAATTCTCCGATGCTCCCAGTCAAACCGTCATCCTGGACTTAGGTGCGACCGGCGGATTAGACTTACCGATAGAATCTTATTACAAGTGGCCATCCCGGAAGCAGGCTGCCGTAGTAAAGGGATATGGTGTTTCTAATACGGGCCTATACGGTGCTCAGACGGATACCCTCCGAAAGGTTTGGACAGCCGATTTTCAGTTAGAATCGGACAGCTTGGATTACGGACCAGTACTCGTAGAGTACAACTCCGCTAATTCGCCCTCTCTGGGAAATGAGTTCTTCGAGAATTTCCGACTCACCCTGGACTGGAAACGAATGGAAGCACACTTTGAAACCCAAGGTGCTCCCACCATGGACTACCCTTCTTTTGGATTTATTCCGGCTTATCAGAATGGACAATTACAGGTTGGCTTTTTATGGGAAAACAGCCCCGCCGAAAAAGCCGGTCTAGCCGTAGGTTATCGCATTCTATTTATGAATGGGATCGACTGCATCAATATGACCAATTCTTCTTTTTGTCGCCTAATCAATAGTCGGTCCCTGCAGGATAAATGGACCAATATCGACCTGATCCTACAGAAAGGACAAAGCACTAAAAAGATACAGCTGGAGAAGAGGAACTTAATGCCATAAAAAAGAG
>JBCDIO010000277.1:0-5525 GCA_038748815.1 Bacteroidota bacterium | reverse complement strand
TCCGGAATTTTGGATCAAGCCCTTAAAGACAAACCGAGTACAGGTGACAAAATCGTTTTATTAGGTGGAGATAATTACCGCATTGGTATGGGAGGAGCCGCTGTTTCTTCGGCCGATACCGGAGCGTTTAGCAGCGGCATCGAATTAAATGCCGTGCAACGTTCGAACCCAGAAATGCAAAAGCGGGTGGCCAATACCATTCGTGCTTTGGTGGAAAGTAGCCAAAACCCCGTGATTGCCATCCACGACCACGGGGCGGGTGGTCACCTCAACTGCTTCTCCGAGTTAGTAGAAGAAGTCGGTGGCCGAATCGATTTGGATCAGCTACCCATCGGTGATCCAACGCTGTCTAGTAAAGAAGTGATCGGTAACGAGTCGCAAGAACGAATGGGGCTCATCGTAGCTGAAAAAGACCTGGATCTTCTGCGTCGCATTGCCGAACGAGAACGGGCTCCGATGTACGTTGTCGGAGAAGTGACCGGAGACATGCGCTTTACGATCGCCTCAGAAAAGAAGCAAGAGACCCCGATGGACATGGCCTTGGTGGACTTGTTTGGATCCTCTCCGGCGACCATCATGAAAGATTATAAATTCGATAATCAATTCGATCCTGCTCCTTTTCAGTACCACTCCTTCTTGCTGGAAGACTATCTAAAGAAAGTGCTCGCTTTGGAAGCGGTAGCTTGTAAAGACTGGCTCACGAATAAGGTAGACCGCTGTGTGGGTGGTTTAGTGGCTAAGCAGCAGTGCGCGGGGCCTCTGCAGTTACCACTCAATAATGCAGGTGTGATGGCCCTGGGTTTTGATACGAAGCATGGAGTAGCCACTTCGATTGGCCACGCTCCGATTGCCGGATTGATTGATGCCGCCGCCGGTGCCCGGAATGCGGTGGCTGAATCCTTAAGCAACTTGGTATTTGTACCCTTAGAAGATGGTCTGAAGTCCGTTTCGCTATCGGCAAACTGGATGTGGCCCTGTCGTAATCCGGGTGAGGATGCCCGGTTATACGAGGCTGTCGAAGCCCTTTCTTCTTTCTGTGTAGAATTGGGAATTAACGTCCCTACGGGTAAAGACTCCCTTTCCATGAAACAGAAATATCCTAACCAGGAGGATGTGCTTTCCCCGGGTACAGTGATCGTTTCCAGTGTAGGGGTCTGTTCGGATATCAACCAGATTGTAGAACCCGTTTTCCAACGGGATGCTGGCCCGATCATCTACGTGAACCTTTCACAAGATGACTATCACTTAGGTGGTAGTTCCTTTGTTCAGGTGCTGAATAGGGTAGGTAATGAATGTCCGGATATTAAGGATGCTAAATATCTAGGAGAAGCCTTCAACACAATTCAGAATTTAGTCAAAGAAGGGCTTATTGTAGCCGGACACGATGTTTCTGCAGGTGGACTGATTACGACCTTACTGGAAATGTGCTTTGCGGATGTCAACTTAGGGGCTAAAATCGATTTATCGAAATTGCAAGAAGCGGACACCATCAAGCTTTTCTTTGCGGAAAATGCAGGCTTGGTCTTCCAGTTAAAAGACCAAGATTCTTTGCAAAAGCTGCGTGGTTTACGACTTCGTTATCATCGCATTGGGTTTGTCACTGATACCCCCGTACTGGTTGTGACGAACGGTAAGAAGCAGCACTTTCATTCTATCCCTGAGCTCCGTGATACTTGGTTTAGTACTTCGAAAAAATTGGACGAAAAACAAACGGCCAATGGACTAGCGGAAACTCGTTTCCAAAACTATTCCAAGCAGCCATTAAAATACCTATTCCCCTCGTATAGTGACGTGAAACTCCCCGTCCTTCCAACCAATACCATCAAGCCCAAAGCCGCAATTCTCCGGGAGAAAGGGAGTAACTCCGAGCGCGAATTGGCGCATGCTTTATACCTGGCGGGCTTTGAGGTCCGTGATGTACACATGACGGACTTGATGTCAGGGCGGGAAACCCTGGAAGACATCCAGTTCCTGGGAGCGGTTGGAGGGTTCTCCAATTCGGATGTACTTGGCTCGGCCAAAGGATGGGCGGGTACTTTTAAGTACAATAAGAACGCTAAAAAAGTACTGGACGATTTCTTCGCCCGCGAAGACGTACTTTCCATTGGTATCTGTAATGGTTGCCAATTATTTGTCGAGCTTGGTTTGATCAATCCGGATCATACGCAGCCTGCGAAGATGCTACACAACGATTCTCAAAAGCACGAAAGTGGATTCACCTCCGTAGAGATTAGCTACAATAACTCCGTGATGCTATCCACCTTGGTCGGCTGTAGGCTTGGCGTTTGGATTTCGCACGGGGAAGGAAAGTTCCACTTACCACAGGAAGAGTCCGATTATCATATCGTAGCTAAATACGGTTACGAGGACTATCCGGCCAATCCAAACGGTAGTGACTACAATACGGCGATGATGGTGAGTAAGGATGGCCGTCACTTAGTGACCATGCCCCACATCGAACGTTCGATCTTTCCCTGGAATTGGGCACACTATCCAAAAGATCGAAACGATGAGATTTCTCCTTGGATCGAGGCTTTCGTAAATGCTCGGAAGTGGTTGGAGAAGCAGTAAAAGATTCTTGCGCGAGTAAAAGGCCCACTCCGAGCACTTGGGGTGGGCCTTTTTATTTTTCAATCGAATACTTTTCTAATATAGAACCACTCGATGGTATTCCTTGCCGGTTTCACCATCTAGCATCAATGTATACAAACCGGGAGGAAGCGAACTTAGATTGACCGTACCTGGTACTAATTGGCTGAGTACTCCCTGCCCTTGCATATTATATAACTCGGCTTGCTGCCCCAATGCCTGCGGCCCCTCATTCTTTACTTGTAATACGCCTTCGGTTGGATTGGGATAAACGGACCAGCTGTGCGTCGATTCGACTTCCGAAGTGCCCAAAACAATACTACTAACCTCTACCTCAATAGAGGATATGCAGCCCAGGGCATCCGTGATCGTCAATTGGTATAGCCCGCCTTCTACCTCCGTAAGATCTTCGGTGGTAGCGCCATTATTCCAGGCGTAGGTATAGGGTGGGGTGCCTCCTTCCACCGTAATATCGATGGAGCCATTCGACTCCCCAATTACGGCAGGAATAATCTCCGCAGCAAAAATGTTTAGACAGGCGGCCAAGCTCCAGATTTCGATGCCCTTTTCTCCGTTGTTCGCCGCAAAATAAAGCTTGTCGTTGAAGTTGGTCAGGTATTCGGGATCCGAACTAAAGGGACCTCCCCATATATCCGCATACACCTGGGTAACCCCCGTAGTATCGTTGTATTCGTATAACTCCCGGCCAAAGACTTCTCCCTCGGCACCGAAGTACAGCTTACCGTTGAATACCGTAAGGTAACGGGGAGAACTTCCGGTGCTACCTTCGTAAATTTCTTCCACGAGGTCAATTACCCCCGTGGCTGGATTGAGCCGACGGAGTTCTCGGCCCTGCCCCGACTGGTTAGACTCAAAATAGATCATCCCATTGTATACGGTCAGAAAGCCGGCTTGATTACTACCCGAAATACCCTCCGTGTACACCGCAGTTTCTCCAGTAGAGGCATCGTAAGAACGGATTTGCAGACCGTCCTCTGGTTCGTAAGCCGTGAAGTACAGTACCTCATCGTACACGACAAAATCATCCGCATCTGAACCATCGGTGCCGGGGTTAATATCCACCGCAAGTTCTACTTGATCGGTTTATGCATCATAGAAATAAATCTCCCGCCCTGTAGCGGGGCTTTCCGCTCGGAAATAGAGCTTATCGTCGTACACGACTAAACCCACCGGATAACTATCATCGTCGCCGGGGTAGATGTCAGCCACTAAGTGCACGGTATCGGTGACCGGATCGAACACAAATAACTCATCGCCCACCGTTTCGTTATTGGCTCGGAAGTATAATCTACCCTGATATTCGGTAAAGTCTTCGATCTGGGAACCGTTAGGACCCACATCGATATCGGCGACCAATTCAATTTCTCCCACCTGATCGTCGTATACCACTAACTCCGAACCGAGATTATCATATCGGGCCGAAAAGTAAAGTTTGTTGTTAAACACATGGAAGAAATTGGGATCGCTATCACCCGGTCCGGGAAATAAATCCTGGAGGAGCTCGATAGTGGCGCTCACCGGATCGTAAACCCAGGTCTCATCCCCAAATTCGTTGTCGTCGGCCCGGAAATACAAACGGCCATTATAGGGCGTAAAGCTACTGGGGGCCGAGCTTTCAGTGATTTGGTTGATGTCGTAGGCGAGCGCATTGGTTTCATCGCTTGGCTGGTACCACCACAGCTCCGTAGAATAGCTTGGAACGGTTCCACCGAAGTAAATCCGGTTGTCCAATACGACGGGTTCATAGATGCCAGAAGATGCAGGTCCCACCAATATCTCATGGGCTAGCGAAGCGACTCCGCTAGTTGGATCAAAGACGTATAACTCCCGACCGTTGATCCCATCATCGGCGGTAAAGTATAATTGGTCATTATAAACAACTAGGCTGGCCGGTGAGGATTCATCACCGGCATTAATATCGGCAACCTCGGTAACCTGCCAATCGGGGCTGAGTTTCCACAATTCCATATCTCCGAATTCCTGGGCAGAAAAGTAGAGGTCTCCATCCAGAATGGCGAACTGACCGGGACTCCCAGACGGACTTCCGGGCCAGATATCTAAGAGCTGTTCTACCTCATCATTGATGGGGTCGTACGACCATAATTCATTCCCCGAATTCCCATCGTTGCCCAGAAAAACGATACGATCATTGTAAACGATGGGCCTAGCTACTTGAAAGTTGCCACTTCCAGGCATGAAATCTAATACCTGGGTGGCCATCTGGTTACCATCGTTGTATTTCCATAGTTCGTAGCCAGTGGTGCCATTCGTGGCGGAGAAGTATAAATCGTTTCCGTATACAATTAAGTGGCTAGGATCCGAACTACCGTCCGGGTTGATATTCGCCATCAGATTTGCTTCTCCGGTTTGGCTATCGTAGGACCATAATTCGTAACCCACGCTGCTCGTTCCTTGCGCCTGAAAAAACAGCTTATTGCTATATACCACCAAAAAACTGGGGAAGGAACCACCACTACCGCCCCTCATTTCGGCCGCCATATAGACCGAATCCATCACTGGGTCGTAGGTCCATAATTCACTGCCATCGGAGCCATTAGTGGCGGCAAAATATAATTGCCCGTCGTATTCCACGAAGGCAGAAATCGAACTGCCATCTTCGTACGGATTGATGTCCATACGGAGACTAGCTTCCTCGGGATTCGGGTCATAAACCCAGAGTTCTTCTCCGTGAATGCCATCATTGGCCTGCATCCAAAGTCGGCCGTCAAAAGCGTGCATAAAGATAGGCTCAGACCCGGCCGGTTCTTGGTTGATATCGAATTCCAAGGCGAGTTGTCCAAAAGAGAAAAAGGGGATAATGCATAGGAAGCAAAAAAGAGGAGTTACCTTTTGCATGCTCATAATTGGTTGATTGAGATAATCAACTAAGGTAGCAAATTCTGTAGGAAGCTCCT
>JBCDIO010000276.1:0-5526 GCA_038748815.1 Bacteroidota bacterium | reverse complement strand
GAAACTACGGCTGTTGGACGGCTACCCACCCGCTTCGCGGTTCACTCACTCAAACCACCTCGTGGTTTGTCCTGCGGAATCATTCATTCATGCCTTGTTGACAAGCACATGTGCTTCGCGCTAACTTTCCCAAACCACTTCGTTTCGGGTATAAATCAACGATTTTCAATAATTGGGTAGACAAAGAGAATACCTTTTTGTTGCGATTGCAGATATTTGAGAAGGTCTGAAATCATGATTCTTAACGAACAAAAACCGAATCAAACTACCTATACCAAGGCGAGCCTATGGTCTTGTTCTTCGCATGGTGCGGGGAGTGAGTATGATGATTTAGCATTCTCATAGAATGTTAAATCACAATTTCACTATTGAGTCACTTGTTTTCTTTCTTCTTTTTCTAGATAAAAAGAAGCAAACCTGCCTGCCGTCACCGGCAGGCAAAGGCAGGATCACGGCTGTATTCCTTTTTGAACGTTTCACTTCCTTGTCAGGACGAAACAAAATAAACTCAACTTACCAAGCACGAATTATACCTTTAAATGGTGCATTCCACCATATAGATGACCTTGCAAAACAATATATGTTCAAACAGAATTTTGTTTTTTCGCCTTTCCTGTCGTCGTTTCACTAAAAGGAATAATGCCGAAAGCCCTTACCTGAACACCGTCCCGAATTTAGCACCCACCACTCTCAGATCTCCCTTTCCGTGGATAAATCTGCGAGAGATAGATCTCCGGAGAAAAGATAGTTCCCTTTTCCAAGCACACTCAGCTAAGCTACTTCTTAAGCTCAAAGTCTTGGATAGATTGACTTCTCTGCGTCCTTTGCGAAATCTTCGCGTCCTTTGCGAGAAATAAAGCTGCGGGAATTTCTTTCTTAGATCACCAAAAAGGGCATAGCCCATTCCGCATAAAAATTCGTCTGACCGTTCCTTATCTGCTCAAATTTTTCTAGCTTTCTATTACCCCTGCTTATAAAGCTCGAAAACCCCGCATTAAAATATGATCAAAGGACTTTTTGAAACCCACCTCTACGTAGAAAACCTGGAACGGTCGATTGACTTTTACACCAATATCCTTGGCCTAGAGCAATATCTCCACGAAGAAGAACGACGAGCGGCCCTATTCTGGATTGGCCCCAAACGCAGGCAAGCCATGCTGGGACTCTGGGAAAAGCCCAAGGAAGAGATTGATATCCGGCACTTTGCCTTTGAATGCGATTGGGAATGGGTCCTGCATGAATCGACTAAATTTCTCGAAAAGCATCAACTAAACCACTGGAACTTCTTGAACGATGGCACCAAAGATCCCATGGTTTTTACCAATATCCCGGCCCTGGCGATTTACTTCACCGATCCGGATGGGCACTACCTGGAATTTCTGGGAAAACTCCCTGGTAAATACCGGCCAGAATTGGGAAGTTTAGTGGTTTCTTATCCAGAATGGTTGAAGATGGAAGCGGAGCAGCAATCGGACTAAACGACATTCATATACCCTTTGAATTAAAACTACCATAGCCTTTGAAAAGCCCTTCCCAGTTATGGTTTCTATACTTTTTGCTTGTAGTTCCAGCTTGCCTAAAAGGTCAGCAAAACCTCTACAAACAATGGGCTTGGCATGCTCTGCAACCGGAACAAGGGCTCTCTCAGGGCTCCAATGAGTATATCTTTCGAGACTCCGAAGACTTCCTGTGGATCAGCTCGCTGGACGGGCTCAATCGCTTTGATGGGCAAACCGTTAAAGTCTATAAAGCAGACCCCAGCGATTCTACGAGCCTTTTGGGTAATATCATTACTAGTCATTTCTTCGAAGACCAGGCGCAGAATATTTGGTTCTCCACCTACGAGGGTATTCAATGCTACCAGCGCCAAACGGATCAGTTAAGCTCTCTGCAAATTCCGCGAGAAACCGGCTTCTACCAGCAAGACTACCAACTCATTTACTTGGAGAATGACCGCTTGCTTTGGTTCCGGATCGGCGTAGGGTCTGACGCCCGTTTGTGGAAGTATGATCTAGTGACGCTAAAGGCCACTTCCATCACGACCTTACACGGTCAGCGCTTTATTCCCTTGGCGAATACGCATGGAGAACTTCAGCAAATCATTGCCTGCTTATTGCCCAATCGCCCGGGTTTTGAGCTCTTAAATCTCACAACCTTACACACAGACACGCTTTTTGCAGATTCTTCGATAGGGCAGGTGCACGATGTACTTCCCGCTGAACGAGGGTATTGGATCGGGGCAGAGAATGGGTTCTATTCCTATGATCACTACTATGATCGCCTAGAGCAGCATACGCTTAATTTTGACCCTCCTTTGGGGAATATCTTTTCCATCAAACCTTTTGATGAGCATACCCTGGTCCTAAGTAGTGCCAAGGAAGGTTTACTCTTCTTTGATATATCCGCAAAGTACCTTTATCGGGTACCAAGCCCCAAAAGGGGAGAGCCGTACAGTATCCCCCTGGACCAGGTAAATAAGATCTACCTTGATGAGCAGGGAACCGTTTGGTTGAGCAGCTTTCGGGAAGGTATTGCATATGCTACTCCGGAGAAGATAAAATTCAAGCACGATCCCTACCTCGAAGGCCAAAGTATTACCGCTTTGTTAGAATGGAATGGCGGCGGCGGGTTTATTAATTTAGTCAGTGTGCGGGGAAAAGGCCTTATTTTGGCGGAACAAGGAGGAGAACCTTGGTACCTTAGAACCCACTTCCCATCGGAGCAAAAGGAAGAGACGATCAAAGCCCTTTTTGCGGGTGAGGAAGAGACTATCTGGGCGCTTTCTTCCCATTATCTATTCCGGTCTCAATCTCTTTTCCAGGAAGGTTTCCAAACCCTAGCCTCACTCCCAGCCCCCTTTCTGGCTCGAACCACTCTAGCCAACGGGCAACAACTAATCGCTACCTACGAGGGCGTATTTTCGGTTGACCTAAGCACCTCTCCGCCCACTTTTGCATCCTACCAGTCCCTCAACCAATGGCAATCAGCCCTGGTGACGGCTTTCTACGAAGATGCCAAAGGTCGCCTCTACTTAGCCGTAGATGCTAGCCGTTTACTCATTCTACAACCCAGCCCCACAGGATATCAACTTCTAAAGACCGTAGAGGGGACCGGTTACGCTAAAGCGTTTCTAGAACAAGGCGACACGCTTTGGATCGCAACTTCTAATGGTCTTTTGAGTCTGGATAATACTTCCCTGAAAACCCACCTGCTGCAAGCAAAAGATGGAATCCCGGCAGAACATTTCTACAGTGTGCTGCCAGGACGCGATCGAAGCCTCTGGCTAAGCTCCAATCAAGGGATTTGGCAGTATTTCCCCGGCCAGAAAAGGTCCGTACAATACACCATAATCGATGGAATTCAAGGGCTGGAATTCAATACGGATGCCTTTTTACTCAATAGTCGAGGGCTGATTTGGTTAGGGGGTACCCAGGGGCTCAATTACTTCGACCCTGCGACCATTGAGCCTTGGCCTAAGACCCCGACCATTCAGTGGACTGGCCTAAGTATCAATGACGAAGCGGTTTCTCTCCCCTACTCTATTGCTAGCTTAGAAACCTTGGATTTACCCTATCAGGAGAATACGCTTTCTTTCTCCTTTGTGGGGATCGAATATAGCGATCCGCCACGTAATCAGCTGCGCTACCGTCTGCTACCTATTGAAGAATGCTGGGTGCAGCTTGGTGCAGAGGGATTTGCCCGCTACTCCAACCTGCCGCCGGGGCGATACACCTTTGAGGTTCAAGGGGCCAACCCGGAGGGAATTTGGACCAAAACCAGCAAGCAAATTCAGCTAAGAATCCGTACGCCCTGGTAGCGCAGCTGGTGGTTCTATACCCTCGTCGTTTGCTCTATAGGAGGCATTACTTATGGGATCATGGTTTACCGTTTACAACAAGCTTTGAAGTTGGAACGAATGCGGGTGAAGATATCAAGCGATCTGCACGACGACGTAGGAGGTATTCTCTCACGCTTAACTATGCAATCCGAAATCTTAGCGATGACGGCCGTTCCCGAGCGTAAAAGTAAGCTGGAACGCATCAACAATCTGAGTCGACAAGCCCTTTCCAGAATGCGGGATACGGTCTGGGCGATTGATGCCAGAAAAGATAAACTGGCATTTTTACTGGACCGCATCCGAGAACACGCGGAGGAAACCCTGGAAGCGAAGGATATCCACTTTAACCTTCGGCTCGAAAACTTACCCGTAGATAAACCCCTGCGCGCCGAGGCTAGGCAGAATGTATACCTTATTTGCAAAGAGGCTATTGCTAATACCGCAAAATATTCGAATGGAGACCAGATGGAGATCATCCTTTCGCCAAGCGCAAAGAAAGGCTTGAGAATCCTGATCCACGATAATGGACAAGTAGACCCCAAAAGCACCAAGGTTTCCGGGCTCGGTTTATCCAATATGCGTTTACGCGCCGAGCGCTTGGGGGGCACCTTCCAGTATAGCGTGGATCAGGGTTTCCAGATTGAAGTTGTTTACTAATCCTTCACAAAACGCTCCCCCCAAGTCCCCTGCTCGGTTTGTAGCCATACTTGGTATAGGCCAGAAGAAAGTCCGGCCACGGAGATCGGGTCACTCCCTTGCGTACCCCGCAGCAGACTTCGTCCTTGCAGATCGAATACTTCCCAGTGTACTATTCCCTGGGTAGGGCCAGAAAGCCAGAGGAATTCGTCCACTGGATTGGGATAGAGCAGCCAGGGAGAAGATTGTTCCAGCTCACTTAAATCATTAACCGCCCGTTCTACAATCTCGATCTTGAAGAGAGAGCCACCGCCGGGGACAATGATGTTTCCGTCGGCATCGATCACATTATTATTTCCGGCATCGTAGTAGGGATCATCTAAGAAGGTACCCTCGGGGCCCAGCGGTAAGCGCCACTCTAGTTCTCCGGAATCCCAATCAAGCCCGTAGTAATAATAGTTACAGTCTTCTTCTTTCCCACTCCCGTAGACCATATTGGCTCCTTCGCTGTAGGTCAAAACTCCATTCATGTTGATTTCGGTATTAACCCAGTTGAGCTCCCATTCGTCAGCATCCGTATTCCAAGTGAGTTTTTGTACGCCTTTTTCATTTTCACAATCGTAGCCCAGGAAACCATTGAATTGAGCGATGGCTACTTCGTAGCCACGCACCGTTGGGGAGTTCTCAATAGATTGAAAGGTATTACTGAACGTCTCCGCCGCCGGTAGCTGGATCGAATCCGCGAAGTGAATATCAAAACCTGGCATACCGGTCCACCCGTCGGGTAATTCTCGCCAGAAAGCAACCAGGTTATTCTTGGCGTGGCCATCACTCATAATGACCAACTTATCGGCATCTTCTCCAAAGCCCATCAAGGTAGGAGTGGTACCACTGCCTTCGGCAAAGGTTCCGATGGGGCCATCGGCGACAAAATCGTAAGGAGCATCCCAATCTAAACTCAAGGTCGAGCCATCCCAGATAAACTTTATGAGGCGTTTATTCGTGGTAATGTAAAAGGAATTGTCCTCATCAACCGGGAAAGCATTATGATT
>JBCDIO010000275.1:0-5550 GCA_038748815.1 Bacteroidota bacterium | reverse complement strand
GCCATGGCGGCGCTCATCACCAGCAGAATGTCAGCTCTTGAGAGGCAGTCTTCGGCTAGCATTCCACGGGTGGTGACCGCTGCGGTACCGATCCGAATACCGGAAGTAACAAATGGAGATTGTGTATCAAAGGGGACCATATTCTTGTTGACGGTAATGTCAGCTAGACCAAGGGTATTCTCAGCATCCTTACCGGTTACTCCTTTGCTACGTAGGTCAATTAGCATCAAGTGGTTATCCGTACCCCCAGAAATTATCTTATAGCCTTTATCCACAAACCGTTGCGCCATAGCTTGGGCATTCTTGATGACCTGGTTACCGTATACGCGGAAAGAAGGATCGAGTGCTTCGCCAAAAGCCACTGCTTTAGCCGCGATAACATGCTCAAGTGGGCCTCCTTGCATACCCGGGAATACGCCACTATTTAGAATAGAGGACATCTTGATTACGGTACCCTTTTTCGTCGTTCTTCCCCAGGGGTTTTCGAAGTTCTTACCCATCATAATGATACCACCACGGGGTCCGCGAAGTGTTTTGTGGGTTGTGGACGTTACGATATGGCAATGCTCCATGGGGCTTTTCAACAAGCCAGCAGCAATCAATCCAGCGGGATGCGCAATATCGGCTAACAAAAGAGCGCCAACTTTATCGGCGATCATTCGGAACCGTGCGTAATCCCAGTCGCGAGCGTATGCGGAAGCACCACAAATGATCAGTTTTGGCTGCACTTCCAGGGCTTGTGCTTCCACCTTATCCATATCGATAAGGCCCGAATCTTTTTCGACCCCATAAAAGTGAGCGTCGTACACTTTACCCGAGTAATTAACGGGGGATCCGTGCGAAAGGTGACCACCGTGTGCTAAAGAGAAGCCCAGGGTTTTATCTCCGGGTTGGAGGAGTGCTAAGAAGACCGCTGCATTGGCTTGTGCTCCCGAGTGTGGTTGCACGTTGGCGTATTCTGCACCAAATAATTCTTTCAAACGATCGATAGCTAACTGTTCGACTTGATCGACAATTTCACAACCACCATAATAACGCTTGCCGGGGTAGCCCTCCGCGTATTTGTTCGTTAGGCAGCTGCCCATAGCATCCATAACTGCCTGACTAGTAAAGTTTTCGGAAGCAATTAGTTCGATCCCGTGGCGCTGACGCTCCAATTCTTTTTGGATCAAATCTTCGATCACTACGTCCCGTTGCATTATATATTTAATTTTATCGTATAAATAAGGATAGATACCTTTGTGGGTACTATCATAATTTTTTGCCTTAAGGGCCTAAAGGTACAATAATTGGAAGCTAAAATGCTTTTATATTTCGTTACTTTGCTGGCCTTAAGTCAAATTATGGTTGGCTGCAATGAACCGCAATCCAGAACGCGCAAGTAGTCAAAGGAAACGCTCCCAAGGAGGATTCCGCATTCTGAACCAAACTAAACCAGGACCGCTCCCTTCCAAACGATGTTTGTAGGAGAGCAATCAACATCTAGCAGTATGCAACTACCGGGCCATCCGAATACATACCAAGTCTCCGCTTATAGTCCTTTTTCAATCAACCGTTCTTCCTGGTGGCTGCGGACTACCTTACTTTTCATGTTTATTAGCTGGAGCTACGCGACATTTGGTAAAGTCAATAAGTTTCGACTTACCTGGCGAGAAGATCCAGCGACCACTATGGTCATTGGTTGGGATCAAGTTTCGGGAATGAGTCCCCGTTTACTGTACGATACAAAGGACTACGGTAATAATTTCAAAGCCTACACGAAGGTAGCCGTACCGGCCAGAGTAGTCAAAGCGAAGGGTATGAACAACCACTTTGTTCGTTTGACGGGTCTTCGACCTAACACCATGTACTATTTTGTTGTGCAAGATAGCGAAGGAGTCAGTCGGCGTTTTTCTTTCAAAACAGCACCGAGCACCCCGGATGCCCGCCTATCTATCATTGCTGGTGGTGATTCCAGAAACAATCGGCCCGCTCGACAAGATGCCAATAAACTCGTTGGGAAGCTGCGCCCCCACATGGTTTTATTTTCTGGTGATATGACCAATGGCGATACTGGGCCAGAATGGATCAATTGGATGAACGATTGGCAATTGACCATTGGTGGAGACGGCCATTTCACCCCCATTGTTATAGCTCGCGGCAATCACGAAAAAGAGAACCAAACGCTCATTGATCTATTCGATATCAAGAATCCTGGCGTATACTACGCCTTATCCTTTGGAGGGAATCTTTTGCGCGTCTATTCGCTCAACACCATGATACCCGCCGAAGGCAACCAACGTGCCTGGTTAGAACGCGACTTGAATGCCAATCAAGGCTGCACCTGGAAAGTAGCTCAGTACCATAATACCATGCGGCCCCATACCGCTCGCAAGCAAGAGCGAAACGATTTACACCAACACTGGGCCCCTCTCTTTTTTGAAAAAGGGGTCAGTTTGGTCATTGAATCCGATGCGCACGTCGTCAAATCAACCTGGCCCATTCGACCAAGTATGGAACCCGGGTCGACCGAAGGATTTATTCGAGACGACGACCGGGGAACCGTTTACGTCGGAGAAGGCTGCTGGGGGGCTCCCTTACGCACCGCTAATGATAATAAGCCATGGACCCGAGACATGGCAAGTTTTAACCAATTTCGTTGGATCTTTATAGATCGCAGCAAGATTGAAATACGTACCATCAAAACAGATGGTGCTGACCGAGTAGGAGCCGTTGATCCTAATAATATATTTAAAGCACCTTACGGCTTAGTGGTTTGGAGCCCTTCGCAAGGGGAGGTTATCACCATTTTCCGACCGCTTCCACAGCCCATAGAAGAGCCCGAGCAATTATACGTTAAAGACCCCCTCGAAGTAGGGGAGTTTACCGTAAGTCAAGAAAACAACCAGATCCTTATTCGCTGGGCCAGTACCAACGAACCAGCCGGTGTACACTATATGGTACAGCGTTCCCTGAATAAAGGTCCTTACGAAACGATTCATACGATTAAAGGAAAAGGAAAAGTCAACAACAAATACGACTGCCTCGATATTGATCAATCAGCCAACTACGAATACATTGCCTATCGAGTAGTATTCGATACCCCGGACGGTCGACACGAAGAATTTGAGGGGATTTCGGTACAGAAGAAAAATCGCCCCGGACCACCACCTCCACCGCCATCCTTCCCTAAATTACAACCCGACATGGCGACTGGAACCGTGAAGGTTGCCTACGATCTGCCCCAAGCCGGCGACGTAAAAATTGCGATCAATACACCAGCCTTACGAGAAGTGAGTTCGCTCATGCTGCCAGCTCAGTCACCGGGGCGGTACCTGAAATCAATCGACATTTCGAAAATTCCCAAAGGCCGGTATTTACTCACTATGAGCGTAGCGGGGAAGATCATTAAGCGGTATCGGTTACCGTTATTATAAATCGGGTATTTTACTTCCGACTTCTCCCGATAGAGGTCTTCCAATGTTGGTATTATTTCCTTCATCGTCTCCTTTTACGGAATAGACGAAGCCACCTATTTTGATATAATTATCATCACCTCCCGATTGGATGCCGATGACCTGACCAGTTTTAGCATTAAAAATGGGTGCTCCGGAGCTACCGCCTGAATTATCCAAATTATGAAGGAAGAAGCCTTCGCTGGATAATTTCTCAATTCTTGGATCTTTCTTCCAAACGAAACCTTGATTGGTCAATTTGAGCGGCGTCCCATCCGGGCTGCTGATCGTTTTTAAAGATTCAACGTTGGAGGTATACGGTTCCAAGGTTAAAAAGGGTCGATCGGTTACGACTTTATCCAATTCAATTAAGGCATAATCACCTTTCCTTGAATTCTTCCTTTTCACAACTTTCTTCAGCCTAAATACTTCATTTTGCTGGTAGGTCTTCTTTAGTAAGGAGCTGCTTTTGCAATCCCACTCGTAATCGAATACGATCACGCTTTTCCGTAAATCTTTCACCAGATGCCCCGCAGTCATTATTCGGGTGGAATCTACTAGGAAGACCGTGCCAATACCTACACAAACCTGATTGGTAAACGGGTGATTTGGATTGAGTTGTTCAATCTCTTCCCGCAAGCGAAAGTCTCTTATTTGATACGTACCCTCAGATGATTGTATCATCTCATTCATTGGAATAATGACTCCTACGGCTCTAGACTTTTCGTACCAATCGATGGGGCTGGATGCATCTTTCAGCTCTAAAACTTCTAAATAATCTATAGAACCATAAACTATTTCGCCCTTCTCTGGAAGAAAGAGCAGGGATAAACAAAGCAAAAGAGAATAGATCATATGCTATGTGGTAAAAAAACCTATTGAAAGGTTGTTCCGAGTTCATTGTACAGCTTCAGTCCTGTCTTACCAATCGCTCGGTACCTAATAGTGTTCGATTAACATCGTAAAGCGATAATATATACAAACCAGAAGCCAAGCCAGTTAGATCAATCTGCTCCTGGTAGGGGAGGGATAAGAGAGCCTGGGAGGTTACATTTAGGATTTCTATTCGCTTAGGAATAGTGCGCTCAGGAATACGGAGATTGATTAGGCCCGGGGTTGGATTGGGAAAAATAGACCAGTCCAGCCGCTGCGGCTCTTCCGTTGACAGAGCATCACAATCAATTTCTACGAGAAGTTCCATTGGACAGAGTGCTGCTTCCCACTCGTTGAAAGTAGTCGCCCCAAAGATATTCTGGGTGCTTGAAAAAATATTCCCTAATAATTCAAGACTTTGGTTCTCTGGTACATAGTGATACACATTCGCAACTCCATCAAAGCCATAGATCAAATCTGTACCGCAGTCATCTATAAAGTTAGCTAGCCCAAAGACCTGTGCCTCTGTACAAGCGATCTGGAATGGTTCCTGGCCTTCTTCGTAGGTATAGAAATTTAGATTGGAGCCCGGAAAGATCAAATTTCCCCGATAAAAAGTCAGATCCCCAGGGCTGAATTGACCAAATTCAGTTACCTCTAGAATAGCTCCGTTGGACGCATCGAACTGTACTAGGCTACCGTTAGCATTATCAATCGCTAATAAAGTTCCATCCGGCTGGCCCACTAAGGCGGTATATATCCCAACTCCATATGGTAATTCGCCGATGACCTGTACGGACTCGGTGGCAATATCGAGCGATAATAAAACTTCAGCATCCGTAATTGCGTATAAGGTACCTGATGGAGAAATGGCCAAATCAAAGAAGGTGCCGTAAGTGAATTCAAATTGAGCGAGGGAGGTAACGTTTAGATTTTCATCAACCTCAAAAAGCTCATTAGAGCCATTACTCACTAGAAAAGATTGGCTCCAGAGTGGAGTGGATAACAACAAAAGGCTCACCCACAGGCCAAATATTGGCTTACAAGGGGGGTTCATATTGGTCATAAGGGTTAATTGGGGTAATCCCCAGCCCGTTGAATACGACCACGGGCTGGGGATTCTATTTATTAATTACCGAATCAAGGTTACATCTCCTTCGTACAAAATGGTTACTCCATCGATGAATCCTACCTCGGCATAAAAGGCGAAGACCCCGGTTCCCATACGCTCTCCTCGGAAGGT
>JBCDIO010000274.1:0-5551 GCA_038748815.1 Bacteroidota bacterium | reverse complement strand
CTCTTTTCTTATATCCTTTCTCGAAGGAGAGGTTGGTCCCTGGTGCTACCGATACTGGCAGTCTTCGTTTGGGGCATGGCCCTCGGCATTGTTTTTGTCGTTGCCTTTATGGCACTATTCTTCTTAGTACTTCTGTTCGTTTCCGACTCTTTACCGTTTCTTCCCTTTTTCTTGCCACTATTCTTTGGACTGATGGCAATCGTTGAAGTTCGTTGGTTAAGAGATCAATTATCCCAGCTAATTGAACCACCCTTATTGGTCCGCTATCTTTGGCTGACAAATGCGGCACTCTATGTAATCATTCAGTTTTGGGCGGGCTGGGTATGATGAGTCGGTGTAAATAAAAAAGCTCGTCCCGATTATTCAGGACGAACTTTTTTGTGGCAGACCATGGAAAAAATAATCTACAAATATCTTCGCCGAAATTATGGTTACTTCTGGTTTAAACAGGACTCAAGGTTCCCATTTTACCTGCCCTGAAATCATTAATGGCTTCTACAATTTCCTGCTCTGTGTTCATTACAAAGGGCCCGTAACTAAACACCGGTTCTTGGATAGCCTCTCCACCCAACCAGACAAACTGGCTGTCTTCGCTGGCGGCTATCTGTATTTGGTCCCCCTTGGTATCAAAGAAAGCGACCTCCTTCGTTTGTATGGCTTTATCACCGTTAATGGTCGACGAACCAGAAAGCATGTACAGGATGCCAGTTTGATCGTTCTTAACGGTAAGATCAATTGATTCGCCGGCTACCACTTTTAGATCCCACACTTGTAGATCTGTAAAGGTAGAAGCAGCTCCTTTTTCGGATCCTAGGTCTCCAGCGATTAATCGTACTTGCGATTGATCACCGAGAGCAACAACTGGAATATCTTTTGCTTGCAGCTCTTGGTATTTGGGCGGAGTCATCTTGTGAGCCGCCGGTAAATTCACCCAGAGTTGGATCATTTCCAGGGTTCCTCCTTCTTTATTAAAATTCCGTTCGTGCTTTTCTTCGTGTACTAGTCCACTACCAGCAGTCATCCACTGCACATCGCCAGCGTAGATGGTTCCAGCATTGCCGGCACTATCCCGATGTTCTAATGCACCCTGAAAGACGATACTCACCGTCTCGAATCCCCGGTGCGGATGCTCATCTACTCCTCGTGGCTTATCACTGGGACCAAACGTAGTAGGACCAGCATGATCTAGCATCAGGAAGGGGGAAATATCGGGAAAACGCCGCGTTGGCAGAGCTCGGTTGATAAAGAATCCATCCCCGACTTGGGCGGGTTGGCCCGGTGCGACTAGCAGAATTTGTTTTTTCATTGCATACTCCTTTTAATGTCTATACAACAATTGTACACACATAAAGTTTGATGACCAAAAAGGACGATTATTCTTACCTAAGAAAAGGACTTTAAGCGGAAAAGTTTATTTTTTAGCTCTACGACCCCGAGTTCTCGGGGTCGTAGAGCATAGTCACCCTAAATTCTTACTAATCATGTCCACGTCCATCCATCGTAAACTCTCCATCCGGGGCCGGGTACAAGGAGTAGCCTACCGAGCCAATACCCGACAAATGGCCCAATCACTCGGGCTTTGTGGTTTTGTCCAAAATGAAAGTGATGGCTCCGTTTATACGGAAGTGGAAGGACCGGAAGACACCGTAAAGCAATTTATTCGCTGGTGCCAGGATGGACCAAGACTAGCCCGGGTGGACGCCATAAAAATTGAGAAAGGAGCCGTACAGGATTATACCGGCTTCGAGATCCGGAAAATATAAAAGCCGACCCTCCATGTACTGGAAAGTCGGCTTCCTAAAAACGGTATTACCCGTTATAAATTCTCTAAAGCGGTAGCCAAGTCAGCCTTCAGGTCGTCCACATCCTCTACCCCAATACTAAGGCGAATCAGCGAATCCGTTAAACCGACTTTTAACCGTTCTTCGCGAGGAATAGAAGCATGTGTCATCGACGCGGGATGGCCAATGAGAGACTCCACCCCACCCAAGGATTCTGCCAACGTAAACAACTCCGTATTACTCAATACCTTGGTAGCTTCTTCGAGCGTATTCTCGTGCAGGTCGAAAGAAACCATACCACCAAAATGCCGCATCTGCTTCTTGGCAATAGCGTGCCCAGGATGTGACTCGAATCCAGGATAGTACACCTTATCTACCTTGGGATGAGCCAGCAAAAATGCAGCAATTGCCTGGGCATTCTGACAAGCACGTTCTACCCGTAAGTGTAAGGTTTTAATGCCCCGCAAGACTAGGAAACAGTCTTGTGGCCCCGGTACAGCTCCGACCGCATTCTGCAGGAAATATAACTTCTCCGCAACTGCTTCCTCTTTAGTGATCACTGCGCCCATGACCACATCGGAGTGCCCTCCCAGGTATTTGGTAGCAGAATGCAGGACGATATCGGCTCCAAGATCCAGTGGGTTCTGCAAATAAGGGGAAGCAAAGGTGTTATCCACACAAACCATAGCTCCCGCCTCCTTAGCGATTTCCACCACCGCCGCAATATCAACGATGTTGAGCATCGGGTTGGTGGGCGTTTCTACCCAGATCAGCTTTACGGCAGGTGTTAAACCCGCCTTCACCTGACTCAGGTCGGTCATGTCAACAAACCGCCCTTTCAAGCCGTAGCGTTCGTGTACCTTGGTGATCAATCGATAAGAACCACCGTATAGATCATTGGTAGATAAAATCTCATCACCCGGATCAAACAAACGGAGGATAGCATCCATTGCGGCTAGTCCAGAAGAAAAGCAAACGGCTTTTTTCCCGTTCTCTAGAGCGGCTAGATTTTCTTCTAACACCGAACGAGTTGGATTTTGCGTTCTTGCGTATTCATACCCCTGGTGTTTACCGGGTGCTTCTTGCGCGTAGGTAGAAGTTTGATAGATGGGTGTCATCACTGCACCGGTCGAGGGATCCGGATGAACCCCTGCGTGAATCACTTTCGTTCCAAATTTCATACAGTTCGTTATTTGGTCCCTGCCACCAGATATTATCCAGCTTTTCGGGCCATTACTTTTTTAGCCTGAGCAATGATGTTTTCTACACCAAGCCCGTATTTATCAAGCAGCTGAGTAGGCTTACCACTTTCTCCAAAAGAATCTTGAACGGCCACAAACTCCATCGGTGCAGGATGTTCCTGAACCAATACCTGAGATATAGCCGAGCCGAGTCCACCGAGTAATTGGTGCTCTTCGGCAACCACCGCACAACCTGTTTTTTGTACAGAAGATAAAACAGCTGCCCGATCCAATGGTTTGATCGTATGAATATTGATCAGGTCAACCGATACTCCGGTTTTAGATAACTCGCGCGCAGCTTCTACCGCGAACCAAACCATATGCCCAGTAGCAAAGATCGACACATCGGTTCCCGCATTCATATGAATGGCCTTACCAATTTCAAATGGCTGGTCAGCTGGCATAAATACGGGCCAGCCCGGACGTCCGAAGCGCAAGTAGACCGGTCCATCATGGTCGGCAATCGCAATAGTGGCGGCTTTCGTTTGATTGAAATCACATGGATTGATCACCGTAAAGCCCGGCAACATCTGCATCAATCCGATATCTTCCAGAATTTGGTGCGTAGCACCATCTTCTCCCAAAGTCAATCCCGCGTGCGAAGCACATACCTTCACATTTTTATGTGAATAGGCAATCGATTGGCGAATTTGATCGTAGACGCGTCCGGTAGAAAAATTGGCGAACGTACCGGTGTAAGGAATCTTCCCAGCGGTGGCTAACCCAGCGGCAATCCCCATCATATTTGCCTCAGCAATCCCAACCTGGAAAAAGCGGTCTGGATGTTCAGCAATAAACTTCTGCATTTTTAGAGACCCAACTAGGTCGGCACACAGAGCAACTACATTCGGATTTGTATTTCCCAACTCTTGTAGGCCTGCACCAAATCCATCGCGCGTTGCTTTTTTATCCGTGGCAACAAATTGATCTAAGCTCATATTAATGGTCTTTCAAAGAGTCGTGAATATAATCTGGGTTATACGTGTAGTCACCCAAGGTTTCTTCCAGCTGGCTCAGAGCATTCTCCGTTTGCTCTGCGTTGGGAGCCACCCCGTGCCACTTGTGAGTACCTACCATAAAATCAATGGGGTATCCCATTTCGGTTTTCATAAGGATAACCTGCGGTTTTTCTTGCCCAGCTTGCCCTTTGACCTTTTGCAAGGTAGTGACAACCTCCTGCATATTATTTCCATCCATCTCTGTGATCTGCCAGCCAAAAGCATTCCACTTTGCGTGCAGATCCCCCAGAGACATCACATCATCGGTTTCTCCATCGATTTGCTTTCCGTTCCAGTCAACAATCACCACGAGGTTATCTACTTTGTGGTGAGCGGCAAACATAGCAGCTTCCCAAACCTGTCCTTCTTGCAACTCACCATCTCCGGTTAGGCAGTAAACAGTGTGTTGATCCTGGTCTAGTTTCTTCGCAAGGGCAACCCCAATAGCTACACTCATTCCCTGACCAAGCGAACCGGAAGCGATCCGAACACCAGGCAGTCCCTCGTGGGTAGTTGGGTGTCCCTGCAAACGAGAATTGATATTCCGGAAGGAAGTAAGCTCTTCTACCCCAAAATAGCCGCTGCGCGCTAAGACACTGTAGAATACGGGAGAAATATGCCCATTGGAAAGAAAGAACACGTCTTGATTTTTTCCATCCATCTGGAAATTTGCATCGTGCTCCATAATTTCGAAATACAATGCAGTAAGAAGATCAGCGCATCCTAGAGAGCCCCCTGGGTGTCCCGATCCCGCATAGTGGGTTTGCCGAATGATGTCGCGACGTACCTGGCTAGCGATACGTTCTAATTCCTGAATCTCAGGCATGATAAAGATTTTGAAAGTAATTAGAAATTCCCAGGTTTAGAGATGCAAAAGTAGCTATTTAATACTTTGAAAACTAAATTTCTAAACTTTTTGACGGGTTCTTTTTGCCCAGCTCATCGTTACGTACTCGCCTTCGTAGCTAGGGCTACGAGCCTGCGCCGCGCCTCGATCTGAGCAAAAATCGCCTTGGTCAAAATATTCATTTACTTAGTATACAAAGTATTTAAAACGGTAAAGGGCAATTTAAGTAAGAAACTTAAATTGCCCTTTGTAATAGACAATACTTCCGTATTAATCCTTCCTGTATCTTAAACGTTACTGTACTGTTTCAGTAAGTTCTTTACCAGGCTTGAACTTAACAACGTTCTTTGCTGCGATTTGGATCGTCTCACCGGTTTGTGGATTACGGCCCGTACGAGCTTCGCGGCGAGATACTGAAAAAGTACCAAAACCGATAACAGTCGCTTTGTCGCCTCCTTTCAAAGAATCGGAAACGGCTCCGAATACAGTGTTAACAGCAGTGGTTGCTTGCGCCTTTGAGATATTAGCAGCTTCTGCTACCTTGGTTACAAGATCTCCCTTATTCATTTGCAACGGGTTTAATTAGAATTAACAAATCTGCCCAAATTGAGTCTGTGGTCTGGGTTTGACGAATTTTGGGGTAGAAGGAGGCGGGAGGGGGGTGGGGGGGGGGGGGGGGGGGGG
>JBCDIO010000273.1:0-5554 GCA_038748815.1 Bacteroidota bacterium | reverse complement strand
TTGGTGGAAATGATGGAGCTTCACCAAATTGAAATGTACCAGCCCAAGAAGGACTTGGTATACGGTGGTCAAAATTTCCGGCAAAACGAAAGTATCTACATCCCCGTTCAGCAGGCTCAGGCCGGATTAGTAAAGGCAATGTTCTTTGAACCAACCACGTTCAAAGACAGCTTATTCTACGATATTTCGGCGTGGACGATGTACCACGCCTTCAATTTACAGCACGCCAAAGTCGAAGGAGGCATTGCCGCACAAGCCAAAGGTAATCCCGTCCAATCGAAGGATTTAAATCAAGCAGGTTCCGTTTCCGGAAAATCAGATATCGGTTATTATTTCGCCTGGAGTGATTACTTGGCGCCCGCTTTCTTATACCAGTTACAAAAAGCCGGTTTAAATACGAAGGTCTCGCTCTATCCCTTTACCGATCCCGAAGGAGAGCAACAAATGGCCGGCACCATTTTCGTGGCCACACAAAATCAAACGCTTTCTCCCGATGCTTTACACGCCCGCTTGGAAAACCTTACCCAACGGTACCCTATTCAAGTGCAGGCAGCAACCTCCGGCTGGAACGCTCCCGGACCAGACCTGGGGAGCAATGACTTAGTGGCTCTTAAGCGGCCCAAAGTACTCCTCATCACCGGATCGGGTACTCGCTCGTACGATGTGGGTGAGATTTGGCATTTGCTAGACCAACGCTACCAAATGGAGGTATCCTTAATTGACGTCAACCAAGTTGGACGAAGCGACCTCAGCCGCTATAATGTAATTATTATGGCCTCGGGTGGATATAGCAGTCTAAATACCGAATCGATCCGTTCTTGGGTACAAGAAGGAGGCACCTTGATTTGTTATCAGTCCGCTATTAGCTGGGCGATTAGTCAGAAGCTGACCGGAGCTCGGGCAAAGAGTCGAAATAATCCAGCATTTCCAGCCTACCGTCCCTACGCCAAAGTGGGACAAGACCGGGGTGCTCAAGTGATTGGCGGCGCTATTTTCTCGGCTAAACTAGACCTAACACACCCATTAGCCTTTGGCTACCCCTCGGAAGACTTAGCCTTATTCCGACGTGGAACTTTATTCTTGCAGAACCCTAATAACATTTACGCAGGTCCCCTACGCTACGGCAAAGACCCCATGTTAACGGGCTACATTTCGGAAGAAAACTTAAAAACACTCTCCAATTCTACTAGTATCGTAGCGAGTGGTTTGGGTCGAGGAAAGGTTTTATGCTTTGCGGATAATACCAATTTCCGGGCCTTCTGGTATGGCACCAATAAGCTATTGGCCAATGCTATATTCTTTGGCGCCGTTCTGGATCGACGGACCCTAGAATAGAAACTCTGGATTAGCTTGGAACGAACTAAAAAGGCGACCCGATAACTCGGGTCGCCTTTTATAGTTTTGTTCCAATTAATACTGTCGCACCAGCTCTTTCGCAGCGGGTATTACTTGGTCGAGTCCACTTACATCACTACCTCCGGCTGTGGCGTAAAATGCTTGGCCACCACCGCCACCGCGCACGAGTTTACCCAACTCTCGGACCATCTGCCCGGCGTTTAGGCCATGTTGCTCCGCAACATCCTTCTGCATAATGATGGTAATCTGTGGTTTTCCTTTGACCTCCGCAGCTAGCACAATCACCGTATTCGGTAATTCTTTTTCCAATTGAAAAGCTAGGTTCTTGATGGCATTGCTATCTCCTAATGGAATTTGTGCCCCTAAGAAATGTACCTTCCCAAGATCTTCTACCTGGTTTTTCAATTCTCCTTTCAAAGCAGCAGCTTGGGCATTCTGTAATTGCTCTACTTGCTTCTTCAAAGCTCGGTTTTCCTCTTGCAAGGCAGCCACACTCTTTGCCGTATTCTGCGCATTTT
Organism: Bacteroidota bacterium; assembly: GCA_038748815.1. Taxonomy (GTDB): domain Bacteria; phylum Bacteroidota; class Bacteroidia; order Chitinophagales; family Saprospiraceae; genus JBCDIO01. Next base: position 3,680 of record JBCDIO010000273.1, on the reverse strand, counting down.
TAAATAGGCCACGGATTTCCGCCAGCTCGTCCAATTCTTTCTTGATGTAGGCTTGTGCTTCCTGACCGGTAACGGCTTCGATCCGCCGCACCCCGGCTGCCACGGCGCTTTCCGAAAGAATCTTAAACTGCCCAATCTCAGCGGTAGCCGGTACGTGGGTTCCTCCACACAGTTCTCGGGAGAAATCAGCATCGAAGGTGATCATTCGAACTACATCGCCGTACTTCTCGCCAAAGAGCATCATAGCTCCAGCCTCCTTTGCCGCTTCAATTGGCATGGCTCGGTCCTCTTCCAATTGGATATTCGCTCGGATCTTAGCGTTGACCATTTCTTCCAACTGCTCCAATTCCTGTTCTTCCATCCGCTGGAAGTGTGAAAAGTCAAACCGTAGGCGTTTATCATTTACGTCCTGCCCTTTTTGCAGCGCGTGCTCACCCACAATTTCGTGGAGGGCCGCGTGCATAAGGTGTACGGCCGAGTGATTTTGTGAAGTCGCCTGCCGCTTACCTTCGTTGATTTCCGCGCGGACCTCTCCATCAAACGCCGAGGGGAATTTCTTGACGATATGGATGATCAGATCGTTTTCTTTTTGGGTATCAATGACCGGAATTTTCTCTTCTCCAAACCATAACAACCCGGTATCACCCGCTTGTCCCCCACTTTCGGCGTAGAAAGGCGTCTTATTGAGTACAATCTGGTATTCCTCTTTTTTCTTAACCTGTACCGTCCGGTACTTCAGGACTTTAGCATCAGGTACGGAGCTTTCGTCGTAGCCCACGAATTCAACTTCGCCTTTGCGCAGATCGACCCAATCCCCCACTTGTTTCTGAGCATCGGCGCGCGACCGAGCCTTCTGTTCTTCCAGGGCTACTTGGTAGCCAGCTTCGTCGACGGTCCAGCCTTTTTCTTCTGCGATCAATTGGGTCAGGTCAAAAGGAAAACCAAAGGTGTCATATAGTTCAAAGGCATCCTTTCCCGCAATTTGATTCCCCGCTGGTTGCATCTCTTCGATGCGGGTCAGTCCACGTTCGAGAGTTTGTAAGAATGCGTTTTCCTCACTCTTGATGATCTTCACGATCTGCTCTTCCTGCGCTTTCAATTCAGGGAAAACATCCTGAAACCGATCAGCCAAAAGGGGAAGAAGCTTGAACAATAGAGGTTCTTGAATCCCCAAGAAGGAATAATAATAACGAACTGCTCGACGCAAGATCCGACGGATCACGTAGCCGGCTCCATTGGAACTCGGCAACTGTCCATCAGCAATGGTAAAGGCTACTGCCCGAATATGATCGACTACCACGCGCATGGCCATGTCAGAATGGGCATCGGCAGCGTAGGAGAATCCGTATTTCTTACCACTCTCTTTCTCCAGGATCTCGATAAATGGAGTAAAGATATCCGTAGCGTAGCTAGCTCCCTTCTGCTGCATAGCCATGCATAAACGTTCGAAGCCCATACCCGTATCGATATGCTTTTCGGGAAGTTCTTCCAGGCTACCATCCGCTTTCCGGTTAAACTGGATAAAGACCAAATTCCAAATCTCCACTACCTGAGGGTCATCAGCATTTACCAACGTTTTTCCATCGACCTTGGCGCGTTCTTCGTCGGACCGTAAATCAATATGAATCTCGGAGCAAGGGCCACAAGGACCAGTTTCTCCCATCTCCCAGAAGTTGTCTTTCCGGTCGTAGAAAAGGATCCGATCTTCTGGTATAAAGCGTTTCCAAAGCTCTACGGCTTCTAAATCCGGTTCGAGCCCGTCTTTCTTATCGCCCTCAAATACCGAGACGTACAAACGGTCTTTATCTAGCTTATACACATCGGTCAGTAACTCCCAGGCCCAGGCAATGGCTTCGTCTTTGAAATAATCGCCGATCGACCAGTTCCCCAACATTTCGAACATAGTATGGTGATACCCATCACGGCCTACCTCATCCAAATCGTTGTGTTTTCCAGAAACCCGCAGACATTTTTGGGTATCTGCCAATCGACGAACCTCGGGGGTCTTATCCCCCAGGAAATAGTCTTTGAACTGGTTCATCCCTGCATTGGTAAACATGAGGGTTGGATCATTCTTGTTCACGATCGGCGCAGAAGGGACGATCTTATGTTCTTTCGAAGCAAAGAAGTCAAGAAAATGCTTGCGAATTTCGTTAGCTGTCATCATGGATTTAGATCGTATTAATTCGTGGAATGGAAACGAAAACGTATCAGGAGATCCGCTTTTTCGGTATTTCATTCCCCGGTCGGATGTCGTAGTTTGTTAAATATTGCGGAAGCCGTTGTACGTTAAAATTGGTTCCGATTTATGGGTTCCTTATGAAATTTTCCCACTTTAGCAGTCCTTTTAGAGCAAGGGAGGCCGAAACTTAGGCATCTGGGGAATATTTTCCCAACTTTTTTTGCCGTATTCGGTTTCTTCATATGAACTTTTTTGAGTTCAACAACTTATTAACGTTCAATGAGTTAATTTTCTGGCCATTTTTTTTGAATTCTAGTGGTTCGCTCCTATTTTTGGGAGACCACAAGGGAGAGATGGCGCTAATTTGCACATTTATATCAGTGAGCAGACTGTAAGTATCAATTTTTAATGAGGTGCAAATTTAGCATATTTGTCATAGAACAAAACTCTCATGGGAAAGGAAAAATTCGTCTACAATACGCAGACGCTGAGGTATGAGAAAGTTGAAGTCACACTAAAGGAAAGAATTATCCAATTTTTTGGATTCTTTTGTGCTGTAGTGGTTTCTGTCATTATTCTATCTCAGCTTATCTGGAGTTATTTCCCCTCGCCTAAGGAAAAGGCATTAATCCAAGAAAATCGTCAACTACAAGCAGATATCCAAAACCTGGGACAGGAGTTGGAGAACGTTAGCTTGGTGATTCAAAATCTCCAAGAACGGGACGCTGGTGTACACCGGATGCTCTTCGGCATGGACCCCATCGATCAAGATGTTTGGGAAGGAGGTGTCGGTGGTCACAACCGGTATCCAGAATTGGATGCCTACAGCAAAACGTCTGGCAATCTGCTACGCGACACGAAAACGAAACTAGATCGGATTCGCCGCCAAGTGAAATTACAATCCGAATCACTCGATACCATCATTTCCATGGCAAAAGACCGGGAAAAGATGTTTTCTTCTATTCCTTCTATTAAGCCCGTCCGTTCGGATAAACTAGCCAGAAGCGTTCGTCTTCTTTCTGGATTTGGCTACCGGATTCACCCTGTTTACAAGATTCCTAAGATGCATACCGGAATTGACTTCACCGCACCCCGAGGTACACCGATTCAAGCCACTGGTGACGGTAGAGTCGTAGCGGTAAAGAAAAAAGCACGAGGGTATGGACACCATGTTATCATAGACCACGGATACGGCTATAAGACGCTGTATGGTCACATGAGCCGTATGGATGTGACGGTAGGAGAGAAAGTTAAAAAGGGCCAACAGATCGGTTTGGTTGGAAGTACGGGTACTTCTACCGCTCCCCACTGTCACTACGAAGTACACTACCAAGGTAAAAAAATCAATCCTCTGGATTTCTGCCTAGATGGATTGACCCCAGAAGAATACCAACAGCTGGTTAAGCTAGCCGAAGTTGCCAATCAATCATTCGACTAAAAAACGACGTATGTCATTTGATAAAAAGCTAATTCAAAAAGGCTTCCTCTTCGTAGGAAG
>JBCDIO010000272.1:0-5558 GCA_038748815.1 Bacteroidota bacterium | reverse complement strand
GGGGTATTTTTTCCCAACGGCTTTGTAAACCATTAAAATTTTACCGTCAGCCATCTGGCAGATAGAAGGATTAGAAGTCATAAGTGCATCATGCGCTAAGCTATCATGCTGGTTAATATCCAGTACGGGGTGGTCTGATCGTTTCCAGGGGCCATAAGGGCTATCTGCGACTGCTACCCCTATACGCTGGTTATTGCGGTGTAACCAATTTAACTTATGTTTTCCTGGCTCCCCAACAACCATTTTATCTCCCGTATTCCCCATGTAGTACAAATAGTATTTACCATTAAATTTGTGTATTGTTGGGTTATGTGTACATAGGCCATCCCAAAACTGCTGCCCTCGATCAGGTAATACAACATCTTTATATTGATACGGCCCGAATGGTGTCTTAGCTACAGCATGGGCAATTTCCGAATGAGACACCCAAACCCACCCTAGTTCTTTCGGCCACCGCGAATAAAACATGTGATATAAACCATCCTCTCCCTCTACTACCGAACCACCCCAGATACTCATAGTGTCACTTACGAATACGGAATGATCCGCCACCTTACCCAATTCAATTTTTAGGTCTGGCGCCTCTTTATTTTCTTGTTCTTCTTGTTTACAACTCATCATACCCATAAATAGGAAAGTAATAATGAGCCAGGTGGATACGGGGAGATTAGTCATAATATCGTTGATTATAAAGCCTATTTATTAGCGTAAAGAGGGTAAAAACAGAATGGGTGATGGTGAGACCGAGAAAAGGTGCTATTCTCCACTGTAGTCTAGGTAAATTGTTTTTTTCTGCAAATACCCTTCGATGCCAAAAACACCATCTTCTCCCCCAACGCCCGATGTTTTATGTCCTGAATGGTATCCTTGAATGTAACCTACAATTGCGTGGTTAATGAAAATTGTTCCCACCGGTGAGGTATCAATAGCCTTTTCAAATTGATTCCCTCGGGTCGCTTTCCGCCCAGTACCAGTTCGGCTCCTTACCTGACATTTTTCTTCACTAATCTGTCTAATTCGCATCCACAATATCCTCTGCGAAGATTACTAAAATTCTATACTCCTCAAAACCTTACACAACGGTTCTGAAAGCGTTTTCCCCAAGATTTTCCGCTCAACTGGGTAAAGAGTCACATGACTTCACTGCCCTTAAAGCATTGATTGTCATCCGCTTTCTAAACATTCAGGGTGTCTCCAAAAATTTCCCATCAAACGGCAGATAATTTTCCAAAAATTTTATTTTCAGAAAAAAATTTTACACAACTAACACACTGTGCTATATTTGACTACAAAAATATGCAGTCCAGGCTAGGCTAGGCCAAATTACTTTTTGGACATGTTTCAATTCTACACCGTCTGGAAAGAGACCAAAACTTGATCAAAGTTAGATCACCTTTAGTGCTATAACTAAACCAGCCGCTAAGGGAAGAGTAAACCGCCAAGCCAGCAACCAAGCGCTCTCGAAAAAATCAAGCTTTCACCACTCGTTTTCTACTTGCTAAAAGTATAAGATCACAGCAAAATGAATTTTAGAGCACTCCGTTTTTTTCTGTCAATAGGATTTATCTGTGGAATAGTTTTTTCTTGTTCTCAATCACCAACTCCTCCTACAACAAGTACAGGGCAAGTATTTCCTCATAAAATGCCCACCGAAAAGCCAGACTATCCATTGAGTACGGCCATGGAACGCATGTTTGACTATCCAGCGCCACGTGCTCATGACAATGAACTCTATACGCTATTTAAGTATACCCAACTAGAAAGTCTTGATTACAATAATCACGACGGCACCATTACGCGTCGCGATCCTTCAAGACCAATTCTGGTAGATGGCAAATATTACCTATGGTACACCAAAAGACAGACCGATACACCACCAATCGGAGCTAGCCGGGCCGCTGAAGCTACCGATAAAATCCCTTCAACGGACTGGGACCTATGTGATATTTGGTATGCTACTAGTGAAGATGGATTTACCTGGGAAGAACAGGGTATTGCCGTTCCAAGGCCCGACAAGCCTAAGCTCGGCTGGCGCTCCGTAGCCACTCCCGACGTTTTGGTGTGGGAGGGGAAATATTACTTATACTACCAAGCTTTTAATGAACCGAGCGGCCTCAGGGGAGATTGGTGCCCCATCACCGCTTCCTACTCGGATTCACCGGACGGACCGTGGACTCCAGTGGGGGAGATCGTTATTCCTTTTGGAGAAAAAGGAGAATGGGACCAGGATCAAACCCAAGATCCACACCCAATTGTTTATAACGGAAAAATATATTTGTACTATAAGGCTGCTTACAATAAGTGGCCAGATATCCGGGATAAATACTCGGTAGCACACGGATTGGCCATTGCGGAAAACCCACTTGGACCATTTGAAAAACATCCACTAAACCCAGTATTAAACTCTGGTCACGAAACCACTTACTTTCCCTTTAAGGAAGGAATTGCGGCATTGGCCATCAAGGACGGTAACGAACGCGAAACGATGCAATACGCCGAAGATGGGGTTAATTTTGCAATAGCCTCTAGTGTTTCTTTAACACCAACTGCAGCAGGGGCCTACACTCCAGATGCATTTACCCACACCGATTATGGCCAAGGCATCACTTGGGGCTTATGTCACTTTACTAATGCGGGCACTAAGGGGATCAATCAGCACTCCATTATAGCACGATTTGATTGTGATTTAAGTCTTAATTATCACGAACCGTCCTTAAAGAGAACGGGGGTATGGCACCAACCCGATGTATACTTTAAACAAGGGCTAGGAAGCCTGAGAAAGCAACGCGAAGCCGCTAGTATTCTGGGAGAATAGATAGATACTACTATTTCTTCAAACAATCAAAATAGCCGTTCGATTATGAAGCAGATCAATTTTTATTTAACACTACTGCTCTGTATTGCTGGCATAAATGTGAGTGCTCAATTTAACTTTCAAGAGCTGCTTCCTGAAAAGTTTGACAAAGCCTTCATCATTGAAGAGCGAGACTACAATGTATGGGGCACGAACATACTTAAAGGAAAAGACGGGAAATACCATGCTATTTACTCCCGGTGGCCTAAAAGCCGGGGCCACCATGGGTGGGTAACGCATTCCGAAATAGCCCATGCGGTTGCTGATAAGCTAACCGGACCTTATAAATTTAAGAATGTCGTACTACCCGCCCGTGGTAAGAAATATTGGGATGGCGATTGTACCCACAACCCTCACGTCATTGAGCACCAGGGTAAATACTACCTATACCACATGGGAAACCGTGGCAGCGGGTATTGGGATAAAACACCAGCTGACCGCATGCCGTCCATAAAAAAGGACAAAGAATGGTGGGTAAACCGGAATAACCAGCGAATAGGATTGGCGGTAGCGGACGATTTAAACGGCGAGTGGAAGCGCTTTGACCAGCCGCTGGTTGATGTAGCACCAGGAAGAAGGATGACCTCCACTCCCACCGTTTCAAAACGCACGGACGGAAAATTCCTGATGGCCTACAAATACGTGGAAGATGATGGCACCCAAAGGGGCGGACGCGTAATTCACGTTACTGCCGTTTCTCGCCGTCCCGAAGGCCCTTTCGTTGATACCGAAATCCCTTTCATTACCCACCCTACGGCTAGTTTTGCGATCGATGATCACTTAGAATGGGTATTTAACGGCAACTACTACTGCCTGGCTAAAGATTCTAGAGGAGCATGGAGTGATTACCCCGCTGGCTCCACCATGCTCTTTGAATCTGGTGATATGGGATTAGACTGGAAACCAGCTAAAAACTTCCTAGTCATTGAGGCTGGGGAAATTAAGTGGACCGACGGAACAACCACAAAGACAAAACGGACGGCGGACATGCCAAAGTTCTATATGGAAAATGGTATTCCGAAAGCCTTGATTATTGCGGTTCTTCCTGAAGACAGCGAAAACTCCTTTTCCCTAGTCGTTCCGCTGAAAACCCCTAAACCTGAAACGGGGGCCTTCCCGTATCAGCTTACGGAGTACTCTGACGATCGCAAGTTGAGCTCGGCCCTAGAGCGAAGTTTTAAACAATACCCTTCTCCACTGAATGCGGAAAATGAGCTGTACAGTCAGTTTAGGTACACTAAGCTTACGGGCTTTGACTACAACGATGGTGATGCCACTATTACGCGGAGGGACCCTTCCAAGGTACTCTTCGAAAACGGTAAGTACTACGTTTGGTACACCAAACGCGATACACCTATCCCCCCAGTCGGGCGGTTTTCAAAAGACTATAGTGTAATGACAACCGATGGTGACAAAGTTATTTGGAACGACACCATACCCACGACGGACTGGGACCTGGCCGAAATCTGGTACGCCACTAGTGAAGACGGATTCCATTGGTCGGAGCAGGGTGTTGCCGTAACTCGCCCAGCCTACCCAATTCCTGGGTGGCGGGCAGTTGCAACTCCTGACATCCTCAAGTTCGAGGGAAAATTCTACCTATACTATCAGGCCTTCACCGAGCCTAGTGGCGTTCGCGGAGATTATTGCCCCGTAGGAGTAGCCTACGCCGATTCACCGAATGGCCCCTGGACCCACGTGGATAAGGTTGTTATCCCAACGGGGGCAAAAGGGGAATGGGACCAATTTGCCGTACAAGCCCCCACGCCACTCGTTCATGATGGCAAGATCTACGTGTACTACAAAGCGGCCTTTAACCGCCCCGGAACCGTATGGAGTGGAATTGGGCTTGCCATCGCGGATGATCCGCTGGGGCCCTTCACCAAACATGCCCTCAACCCGGTGCAAAATTCTGGCCACGAAATTTGTTTCTTTCCCTTCAAGGAAGGAGTTGCCTCTCTAAGTATCCGCGATGGAAGTGAGCATTTCACGATCCAGTATGCGGAAGATTGGGTCAATTTTGAAGTCATGGCCATTACCGAAATGATGCCAATCGGCCCTAACGCCTACATCCCAGATGCCTTTGCCGACAACAAAAACGGGCGTGGAATTACCTGGGGTATCTGCCATTTTCGAAACGTTCGGGGTAAGAATGGCAAAATGCATTCCGAGTTAGCCCGCTTCGATTGCGATCTCAGCCTGGACGTCCACGACCCGGAAATGAAGTACCATAATTACTTATGGGACCCCGAAGACTATTACCGTTGGGGCCTGAGTAAGCAGCAAAAAAAGAGAATACTCGAAGGGAATAGGTAAGCTTAGTCTAGCTTACCACCTCCTATGATGATTGTACGCTTCTGACACCGCGAAAAAGAGCGGTAGCGGGGTGAAGTAGCATCGCTTTTAAAAACTATCATTGCACCTGCGGCCGCGCCCCGCTCTTTGTTAGAAATTGGGCGCGGCCGCAGGTGCAAAGTGTATTAATAACAGCATGCCGAGAGTTCGCCGAGTTAAATTAGGAAGCACAAACTGTTCTGACCTTTACTCACTAATACTGCCCATTCTTTCCTTACGCTGATTCTCGCTTAGCCCTTTAGAGAAGTAGATATCCGGTTTTAGCGACAGCCGGGTATTTTTCATTTCTTTATCATCTACATCCAGGCTCAGATCGCAATCAAATCGAGCCAGAATACTGTAGCTTTTT
>JBCDIO010000271.1:0-5565 GCA_038748815.1 Bacteroidota bacterium | reverse complement strand
ATGAGTTCTACGTTCATGGTCTCCTGGTAGTTCTCATCGGTCATCATCATGAAAGTCTGCATCATGAAGCCGTTTTCGTCGTTACCTGTCGCCCAGTTGCTGCCCGCAAAGGGGGTTACATGGGCCGAATAGGAGGCTTCGTCAATCTCTGTGTACGTCAATAATTCCCGGCGTAGGCGGTCCTTCATATCCGCGGATTCCGTAGAGTCGCGGTCCGAAAGATCCGGTAGGTAGGCTACCCAGATGTCTTCCGTTTGGAAGCCCAGCGGGCTAGAAAGGGTTCGCATATTGGTGATCACAAAGCTCATGACCACAAAAAGGATGAAGAAAGAGAAAAAGATCTCCGCTAAAAGTAGGGCATTCTTACCCTTGCGATTCCAGATGATGGTGAAAATATGCTTAAACATGATTAGGCTTGTTTTAGAGCGTTAACAACGTGCAATTTGGACATCCGACGGGCGGGAATGAATCCGGAAATGATTCCGAAGACCAAGCAGATGAGCACCGCATACAAGAAAACCCGGTAGTTAAACTGCATTTCCAAATCGCCAAGTAACTGACTGGCATTGATGACCCGCTGTAAGGCGACGGCTAAAATCAAACCGATGACGCCCCCTAAAAAGGTGAGGATGATATTCTCAAAAATGAATTGGGTCAGAATTTGGCCCTGGCTCGCTCCGAAGGCTTTACGTACGCCAATCTCAGAGCTCCGCTCCATGATGCGACTCACATTGATGTTAATGAGGTTGAGCGTTGGTAAAAGTAAGAATAAGAATAGCAGTCCCGAAAGAATGACTAGAGCAATCCAGGCTGATTTCTTTGGATCATCGTAAAAGGTAACCAGCTGGTAGGCATAGGAGGTAAAAAAGGTCTTGCCGATAAGGGTCAAGTCATTATACCGTTCGGGATTGGGCATGTTGAAGTTGTCTCCAAAAAAGGCAATGGCGTCGATGAGTGCTTCCCGTTGTTTGGGATTTTCGACCTGGAATACGCTATTAAATCCACCTTGCATCTTTCCATCCTCGAGGTAGCGTGGGTCGATGTTGGTATAGGGAAAATACAGGTCAGAATGCACAAAAGATTCTGCCGTTAAGGAAGGTTTGATCAAACCAATGATCTTGTATTCTTTCTTACCCAACTCAATGCTTTCTCCGACGATATCCCGGCTGCGTCCAAAATATTTCTCGGCTGCTTTATCCGTCATAACAACGACCTGTTCTTGATTCTCTACCGACTGTGCCGAATACGGCTTTCCTTCGATAAACTGGAAATCGAAGATCTCCCAGTAAGGAGCATCGGTGTAAATACCGAAGAGCGTCAGCTTATTATTATTGAGAAAGAGATCGAAACTATGTCCAGAGCTGTATAGGCTAAAGTTTTCTTGAGGTCCAATGTCCCGAAGATGTTGGTCCAGCATCCAAAACCCAAAGGAAGAAGACGAATAGGAACTTTGGCGCTCTCCAACATCGTAGGTCGTATCGTAACGCATGACCCCATCCATCAAGGTAGAGTCTACGATATTGGTTGTATCGGGTACCATTAGTTTCATGATGATCATATCCGAAAAGACCAGTTCATCACTATTGGAGAGGGGGGCGTTTTTCCCGATCTGGGTATCTAAAAAGGCGGTCACGATCATCAAGATCATCAGGGTAAAGCTAATCCCAAATAAGCTGATGAAGGTGAAGAATTTGCGGCGGCCAAGTACTTTGATGGCCAGCTTGAGATAATTCAAAAACATGATTGTAGACGTTGGGTGAACAAATGGGCTTACTGGACTTGGCTACCGTCAAATAAACGAACCAAACGGTGGGTTTTGCGAGCCATACTCTCGTCGTGGGTTACCATCACGATAGTCGTGCCTTCTTCCTGGTTGAGGCGCAGGAGAATGTCCATGATTTCGTTCCCCATCACACTGTCCAGATTACCCGTAGGCTCATCCGCAAGGAGAATATCGGGGCGTCCGACAATGGCACGGGCGATAGCGACCCGTTGTTTCTGGCCACCCGAAAGTTGGGAAGGGAAGTGTCGCATCCGGTTTTTGAGGCCCACTTGCAATAAAGCCTCTTCGGCTAAACGACGGCGTTCTTTGGCGCTCACTTTCCGGTACAAAAGAGGCAGTTCTACATTATCGATCACACTCAGATCATTAATCAGGTGGAAGCTTTGGAAGATGAATCCCAAGCGCTCGTTGCGAAAGGAAGACATACGCTTGCTATTGTAATCGGCAATAGCCTGGTCGTCAATCTTTACCACACCATCCGATGGCTCATCCAATAAACCGATGATATTAAGCAGGGTGCTTTTCCCACAGCCGGAAGGACCCATGATGGATAAGAATTCTCCCTTGGGTACTTCCAGGTTGATGCTATTCAGTGCTAGGGTTTCAACGGTACTAGTGCGATAAACTTTGGAAACATTATTTACGTGAATCATTGGAGTCGATTTTTTGAAATGAGTTAATCTTGAATGTTGGTTTGCTTGGCGAAATCGTATAGAGTCTGCGTCTGTAGGTCCAGGTAGGTGCTCCAATACGATCGGAGGCTTTGCATGTACTGCCGCACGGCGGCGTCTTTGGCGGTCTGTGAAAGGGTCAGTTCCGAGAGCGAAATGGCTCCCAGCAAGTAGGAGTTCTTACTGATGCTATATTGTTCTTCGGCCAGATCTTTGATCTCACCGGCCAATTCCATCTCCGTTTCCAGCCGGTTGAACTGGCGTGCGGTTTGTTCGGCTTGAATCTCGATCAACAGTCGATCTTGTTGTAGCTTTCGCTGTAAGAAAGTGGATTGGGCTTGGGCGATTTGGGTAGAATTGCGGCGTTGACCCCAGTCCAGAATGGGGATATTTACCTGCAAGCGTACTACCTCTTCGTCCATAGCTTGCGTATACACCTCTTGGAGCTGCATGGAAGAACCCGCTAAACCTACCGAAGCAAAAAGGTCCATTTGAAATCCATTCTCTCGCTTGGCGCGCGCTACTTCCCGGTCGGCTTCCAATAGTTGACGTTCGGAAGTGATTAAGCTAGGATTTTGTTGGGCGGCCATTTTACCAACGGTCGTAGGGTCCAATTCCAAGCTCGGTAGTACCAGAGGTAATTCAGGTACCAAACGATCCTTAGGTAGCGGAATACCGAAGAGAACCTGCAGGTCGGCGGATGCTTGTTCCCAGACCTGGCCCGCGCTTAAGACGTTGCGTTCGGCGGTCGTGCTTTCCAGTTGTAATTGCAGCAAGTCCCGGCGAGAAATCTTCCCCAGGTCGTAGCGTTCCTGTGCGATTTTGAGCAGCTCCCGCGAGTTTTGCCGGTTGGAAGCGGCAATCTGGTATTCGTTGTGGGCTAGCAAAAGGGCCAGAAAGAAGCGACCAATTTCCTGCTTGGCGATCTGCTTATTCTGCACATAAACGCTTTTTGATTCTTCCAAGCGCAGGGGCTCAATTTGTTTGTCCCATTTCCAGGGATTGAAGGCAAATAGCGGTTGTACGATTCCTAGGCGAGCGGGAATACCATTGTAGAGCCGGCCATTTGATTGAAAATCATCGAAACGCTGGAGATCAGACTGTAGAAAAACCGTTCCTCCCGTTACGGTAATGGCTTGCTCTACGCTTAGCCCCACGCTGGAGTTATTGTAGCTAATGGGGTTGAAAGTGATCGATCCATTGGGTTGCGTGGTTTCACTGAAGCTGCGAATGAAATTCGGCAGATCGGCGTAACCATTGACTTGTGGTCTGCGGCTTGCTACGAAATTATCGAAGCGGCTACGGGCTTGCTGCAGGCGGATGTCGGCTTCCAGTTCAGAAAGCGTTTGACTTTGCGTGTATTGGAGCAATCCTTGCAGGCTGACAGTGTCGGGCAAACTTTGGGCAAAACCAGTACCCAGCCACCAGATAGCCAATGCGGTTAGAAGGCAATGCTTGGTCATGGTTTAATCGTTTTTAAGTTCTAAGTAGTCGAGGTGGTCAAAATTCTTTACTTCCGAGATGATGATGCGATCTCCTTCTTGGATATCGCCGCCGGATAGTTCGACGTATTCGGAATTAGTGAGGCCGATTTGTACCGTGCGGGCTTCGGCTTGATCTCCGTTGACAACGAATACTTTTTGTTGCCGCCCCCCGGTGAAAGCCGGACCATTTCTAACCCGCAGGACATCTTCCTTTTGGTCAGCAATGATGAAGACTTCCACTTGCATGTTGGGGCGGAGGGTGGAGTGATTGTTTTCATTGAGTCCCACGATAAAAGAGATCGTATTATTGGTTACCGCGGGTAGTATGGAGCTAATAATTCCTTGGATAGATTTACCGGAGATCCGCACCTTAACCGCTTGCCCAATGCGGACCAGGTCCGCGTAGCGATCCGAGCAGCTCGCTTCGATGTGGAATTCCTGGAGGTTGGCCAAACGCACCAGTGGGGTGCCAGCTTCGACTTTCTCACCAATATCTTTCTTGAGCCAGGTGATTACGCCCGGGATAGGCGCCGTTACGGTGGTTTGAGTCAGTTTCTTACCCAATTCCTTCAGTTCTTTGCCTTGGATCATGGCTTCCAGCTCCAGATTGCGGCGATCGCTTACGATCGCCGTTTTGCGGAACTCCAGGTTGTTTTCCAGCTTTTTCTTTTCCAGCTGCGCGATGCCTAATTGAAGTTCGGCTTGTTCTACTTCTTCTTCGGTGGCTCCGCCGATGGATTTCAGGTGGCGTATGTCTTTCACTTTAGCTTCCAGGTCGGCCAGTTCGAGGGCTTTGATTTCGTTTTCGTACTCCAATTCACGGAGGTTCTTTTCGTATTCGAGTTTTAATTTGGTGATGTTGTTACGCTTCAGCTCTAGCTTATCTTCCAGCGATTCGTACTGCAGTTGTATGAATTCCTGATCCAATTCCATGATTTGGTCGCCAACCCCTACTTGCGTTCCGGAGTTGAGGAATACTTTTTTTATTTCTGTTCCAATGGGAGCGTTGATTTGTTGTTCAAAACTGGGGGTTACGACACCGGAGGCGGTGATGGTATTTTCGATGGTTCCCCGATCTACGTTGGAGAAGCGGAAGGCATCGGAATCCACTTGGGTGGTCAGTACTTTCCGTAGAAGAAAGAAAGCACCTCCCAGAACGGCAATTCCCAGTAGGGTTCGGAAAATCCATTTTCCGGAGTTGAGGCGTTTTTGATTGTTGGAGATTGGGCGATCCATGGTTTATTGAATTAGTTCGCTCCATGGAGTTCAAGGGGTATGCCAAAAATGGTTTATTTGATTGATAGCTTATTACGAATTAAAAAATAATGTAATGTGTTTCAATATCGAACACTTTTGTTCGAAAACGGGGATTTATGTTCGATGTTGGACCGGGGTGTATGGCGGGATATTAGAGGTAAGGAAAAGGGGGAATACTGGATTTTGGAGAGTGGTGGTCAATTGATTTTTATTTGAAGCGAGTGGCTAAGATAGAATTGTATTTTTATTCATTGGGGGGGGTAAACATTTGTCTGTTAATCTGTTATAGAATCTACAAGTTCGCCTTAGGTTAAACTCGCCTTCTGACTGCAGTCAGAAGGCGAGTTTAACCTAAGGCGAACTTGTAGAT
>JBCDIO010000270.1:0-5565 GCA_038748815.1 Bacteroidota bacterium | reverse complement strand
CGTTGAAATTGTTCTGGGTAATTCTCTATAAAAGAGTCGTACCGTTCCATGGCGGTATAGGAGAGGTTTTGTACAATCCTATTTTGCTGAGAGAACATATTATTACGAAACAAGATCCTGGTATGCTTAACGAATGCGGGCACATTCTGATGCAAAAGGTCCCAGCCTTTTTTGGAAATAGAGAGAACGGTCGTCTCCTCTAAGGCCTGAATGCCGTATACGGCAGTTTGGTTCGTGAGAAAACTTGGCATATCACCCGCCCACCAATTTTCGATGGAGAAGGTAATATTGTGTTCCACCCCGTTGTAGTCATTGATGTAGGTCCTTAAGCAACCTTGAATGACAAAAAATAGCTCGTTTGCTGGCTCGTACGCGTTTTGTAGATGCTCTTTTTTAGCATACCTTTTTTCTACAAATTGATTTAATACGATCTTCAGATGCGCATCCGAAATAGAGGTAGTATTTCGAATATGCTGCGAAAGATTTTCCATCTATAAATTAGGTATTCTATTTCCCTCCAAAGATGGGATTCTGATCGCAGAAAAAAGATAAGGTAGTTTAATAAATTAATACAGTTTTCCGGGCTGATTGGCATACCTCCATACACTGTCTATCCGGTCTATTTATCAACCCAATTTCCTACCCAACCTCCGCATGCGTTCTAGCCACTTCTCCCGAAAATCAGCCTTGGAATCTTTGATGGGGCTGATGTAGGTAACGCGCACCGGTTTGATCCCGCTAAATTCCAGAGTGCCCTTTTTTAATTGATTGAGGGCCGGTTTGCCCATCACCCAGCGATCATACCAGCGAGGCGTATCCGCAGTTACTACAATTCGGCCCGTTTTTCCTTTAAATAGGCGTTGGGGGAAGGGGCTATCAGTGTAGGCAAAGGCAATTCCCGGAAGGAAGGTGCGGTCGATGAATCCTTTCATGATGGCTGGTGACCCGAACCACCACATCGGGAAGAACCAAACGATATGGCCGGCTTGTTTGATCTGCTCAATGGCTGCTAAAAGATCGGGTTCCAAATTCGTCCGTTTCCGGTAGCCGTAGCCTAAGTTCGGGTTAAAATCCAAGTCCCGGATGTTGATCCGTTCCACCCGTGCTCCGGCTTTCACCGCACTTTCCTGATAGGTATCGGCTAGACCGAAGTTGAAGCTCTCTTTATCCGGATGCCCGACGATAATCAATACATTCTTCATGTTTCCTTTGTCTTGTAGGCACAAAGGACGTACTATCTCAAACGGGAAGAAAGGACATTTGTCTAATTCATCGTCGCCTTGCGAATTCGACTCAAATGCCGCTGGGTTATACCTAAATAGGAGGCGATGTAATGAAGGGGAATGTGGCGGAGTAATTCGGGCTGATTGGTCAACAACTGTTGATATTTCGCTTCGGCTTTTTCCTTTTGCAAGGTAAAGATGCGCTGCTCCATTTCCAGGTATTGGGCCTCGGCCATCATCTTGGTAAAAAGTAACCAGTTGGCATTGGTAGCGATGAGTCGTTCGAGCTCTTGTTTGGGAACCATAAATACCTCCGCGGGAGTGATCGCCTGGATATTCTCCGGGGTGGGGTTACCAGTGATGTAGGAAGAATAGGCAGAAATAAAGGAATTGGGGAAGGTGAAGCAATAGGTGATTTCTTCCGCTTCTTTGGAATAGTAAAAGGAGCGAAATATTCCCGATAGAATAAAGCCAACCTCTTGGCAAACCATCCCTTCTTTGATCAGAAAATCGTCTTTCCCGATAGATCGTACCTTACCTAAAGTCAATAGGTACTCAATTTGCTCTTGGTCGAGGAACGGGAACTGCGAAAAGTAACGGCGGATAGCGTCGGTCATAGGTTAGGCTTATGCATTGGAAAAGGGGGGATCATCCTACGCTTGTTTAACATAGGATGATCCTTCTTGCAAAGAACGATTAGCCGTTGAGAGTCTTGGAGAATACGTCCGTTTTTTCTTGTAATTTCTCCAGTTGTTCCCCTTGCATGGCACCATCTTTGAAGTTGTCGTAAAAGGAGGGGAGACTAAAGGTGGCAGCCACGCTAGCGCCTTGAAAAGGGAGTGATTTAGCTAAGAATGCAAGATTCGTCGCTGCCCCACCGGGTCCGGGAGACGTACTGAGGACGAAAACCGATTTATCCGTAAATACTTTCTTACTTCTGCGGCTGACCCAATCCAGAATATTCTTAAAGAAGGCTGGCGTTGCGCCATTGTGTTCTGGAGAAGCTATCAAAATGCCATCGGCATCTTGGATTAAGCCGATGAGCTCGGTGATCTGTTCGGGCGTTTGGTCGGGATCCATATTGATGGAATATATAGGGACGTCCCAGTTGCGAATATCCAAGACCCTTACCTCATGGTCTTCTAACAATCCAGCAGTGAACGATAAAAGTTGATAATTGATCGATTTGGCGTGGTTACTTCCGGCAAAGGCGAGTACGTTCTTTTTCATAAATCTTACGTGGTAGTTTCGTTACAGGTGTATGTACGTAGTTGTGAAAGCCAAACGCGGCTTCTATTGGACGAAGATAGAACAGATTGCCCGGAAAGATGGTTGAGGGCGTTTTAGGACTATGTTCACTTCACCGCTTTTATCTATTGAGCCCCCTACGGCAGGGCTTTCACCAAATACCGGATCTTAGGGTAGGGACTTGAAGTAGAATCAACACTAAGATCGCGCACCCAGGTTTGAGAATTGCTCTCGGTAAATTGAAGGTTCCCTTCAGTGTCTCTTCGTAAGGGCGCCAATTCCTTAGCTTCTAGCCCTTCGATCAGCGCTATAAAATCGACCGATTGCTCGGTCTCATCGATGGTGTATACAGTACTAAAATGAATCAGCTGATCCCGATTGAATTGTACAAAGGTAACTGGGTTTAGATCCAAGGCCCCAATTTGGACTTGCTTTCCAATGGCGAAATAGCTTTTCATATCCTCAGTATTATCTGCCGTATGATCGATGCTCAAATCGTCGATATGACTACTTACTTTTTCGTAATTATCCAGCAAGTAAAGAGGATGGTCCTGGTAGCCAATGGGGATTTTTTCGGTACCCAGGCTGTCGCAAGAAGAAACAGCGCCAAAAAGGCAAAGGAGCGTAAAAAAACGTAAGGCCTTCATTCGGATACTTTTGAGTTGATTTTTATCATGCGGTTACTTAGAGGAGCTAGCCGTTTCCGATCCAATCTGGATTTGACCATTGGTCCGCAAATAGATCAGGCTCTCTTCCGTTCCTGCATTTTGTAGGGTGTGTACCGCTGGCCCGGTGGAGGTGAAATAACCTCCGGGATCTAGTACACTATCTGCTTTCGCTTTAGGTAATCGATAGCTGACCTCGCCAGTTATCACAACACCATGAAACGGCGTGCCAGTGCTGTTTATATTTCCCGTAAATCTGGGCGATAGTTTTACCAAATACCCGCTCGTATTCCCATTCTTCCATAAGAAGGAAATGGCGGCCTGAGGCGCATCAACTAAGGTGGTTTTGCTGGCATCGAGCCACACGATATTGCGAACATCTACATTGACGGGGCGCTCCCCGTTGTCAAAGGCTTCCTCGGTAGGTTTAACCAAATAGGGGCCCCGATCAATCTCCACGTAGGCAATATTTTCTTCCCCCTGCGCAGCGGTGATATGCACTTCACCCGCGGGTTGAGTCCAGAAAGATCCGGGAGGCATCCACATTTTTTCCGCTTCCGGATCATCATTATGCACCAATCCTTTAAGGACCATCGCCCGGTAGGTTACATTATGAATATGGGGAGGCGAAGAAAAGCCATCCACGAATTTGGCCAGAAAACCGGTAGCCACAGTGCCTTTCCGATCACCCCAGAGGGTACCCGCCTTCGGGCTTTTATCGCCACGGGCCGGATTCAGCGCTTCCCATTGCACCTCCGAACTAAGGAGTACTCGGTTGGTTGGATTTTCCATGGCCGGTGCCTTCGGAGGAGAAGGAGCGGATTGGTTCGGACTACAGGATAGCAGCAAACTGCCAGCTAATAATAAGATAAAAAGAGGGGAATGGTGCATAGTCAAATAGATAGGTGATGAAGTTACTGTTGTGGTGGAATAAGTACTTTTTTTCGTCGACTTACTCCAAAGATCGATACTCGTATAAGGTAGTACTAAAAAGGATCCCATTTTTATAAAAACGAGTTCGGACCAAACGCTTTTGCGCATCATAATCGTATTGAGCACTATTCCCCGTTGTCGAGGTCGTAGCCACGGGGAGCCCATCCTCATTGTATTCGGTAACCTGCGGAGGAACGGTGCCAAACCGCTGGAAAATAACCCGCTTCTTCCGCACCGGATGATAGTAGGAGGCTCGCCATAGCGGCCATTGGATGGGCGTACGTTGTCCGTTTTGGACCGTGACGATTTCGTTTTTATAATGAAAAATAGAATCATTGACCACCTGAAAAGAGTCAATTAAACGGGTCTTAAATTCGGAGAATTCGTAGCGCTTGATGAGCTGATCGTCGTTGTCGTAATGATTCTCAAAGGTACGGGTGTACTGTTCTTCCTTTTCTGGGTAATCGTATTCGAGCCCGACTACTTCACCGTAGGTGTCATATTGGTAGTCGATGGTCATATAAGCTTTCTTCCAGCTTACCTTCTTGAGTTTTTTCTCCAGCTGCAATTTCTGCCTTTTACTTCTTGGATAGAGGATAGCAGGCTCGGCAATACTTGTTTCTTCCCTAAGAATTTGCTGATCCTGGTCGTAAGCGATCACTTTCCGGTGCAAGCAATTGGCTTTTTTCTCCGTGGATCTCACGTAGTAAATATGCTCAACCACTCGTCCATATTCGTTGAAGACCCATTGTTGGGATAGGTATTTCTTAGGGCTAGACTGGTTCATTAATTTATACTCTCGGACCTCGTATTTTTTACCCCCTAAATTCATGTCATTTTCAATCAGTGTATAGTCCATTTGGCTGAGGCCAAGGAAGGGGAGGATTAATAGCAGGGAAAGTAATCGCCAACGGTAGAGTACATTTTTCATAGGCATGGGTTTGGGGAATAAAAATCAAACAGGCTCTTAGCTAATTCCAGTCGGAGCATTTTTGTACTTTTTCTGGTTCGGCACTACGATTTTGACATAGCGCAAAAAGACTTTGCTCAGAATCCTTCACATTTGTAATCATTCCTTCATGTAATAATATCATAAGAATGTGGTATCGCCAATCTTTCCTTTTCTATTTAACGCTGCTGCTGTGTGTGCCGGTTATGGGCCAGGTGTACACCGACTACGTGGGAGCGGGGCACAATCAAGGCGTCACGGTTATGTCTAGTTCGAACAGCAATACGACCGAAGTCAATACGACCGTAGATGGTAGTGGCCTGGGCATTGACGCCTACAACGCCGCTCGGTTCTTAAGCTACGCCTCCCTGGGTGCCGATTATGAAACCATCCAGACGGTAGCTGACCAAGGGATTTCCGACTGGTTGGATGCGCAGTTTGCCCTGCCGCCTCAGGTAAATTTTCAGGATACGACCTGGGCGATCTGGGAGCATTTTTATCCGCAGTACATCGCCATCTGGGGACAAGACTATATCGTCAATCACGG
>JBCDIO010000269.1:0-5581 GCA_038748815.1 Bacteroidota bacterium | reverse complement strand
TTGGAGGAAACGCCCGATTTCTTTGGAGCTTTACGGGAGAAAGATCACCTCGTCCACGTTCCATACCATTCTTACGAATCCGTCATTCGATTCTTTGAAGAAGCCGCCAGAGATCCTAAGGTGACTCATATCAAGATCATCCAGTATCGGGTGGCCCGTAAAAGTCGGATTATGAAGGCCCTTAAGAATGCCGTTAAAGCGGGAAAACAGGTATTTGCCTTTATTGAGGTAAAGGCCCGTTTTGACGAAGAGGCTAACTTGAGTTGGGGGGAAGAATTAGAGCAAGCTGGAGTAAGCATTCGGTATAGCTTCCCGGGGGTAAAAGTACACTCCAAGATTGCCTTGGTTCGGCGAGAAGAAATCAATGGCCCCATTCTATACTCTTATCTCAGCACGGGGAATTTCCACGAAGACACCGCAAAGATCTATTCGGACCATGGGATGTTCACCACTGATACACGCCTTACGGGCGAGGTGGCTCGCTTGTTTTCTTTCTTAGAAACGGTGAAAGTGCCCTTACAAAAGTTCGAGCATTTGCTAGTTGGACAGTTCAATCTACGTTCGCGGTTGGAAGAGATGGTGGACTATGAAATCGCCCAGGCACAAGCGGGAAAACCAGCGCAGATCATTCTAAAGATGAACAGTCTACAAGACCGTCGCATGATTGGTAAACTCTACGAAGCTTCCCAAGCTGGCGTAGAAGTCAAGTTGATCATTCGGGGTATTTGTTCCCTCATTCCTGGTTTAGAAGGGCGCAGTGAGAATATTGAGGCCTTTAGTATTGTCGACCGATTTTTAGAACACAGTCGTATTTTCTTATTTCACCACAGTGGCGAAGAGAAAATGTATTTGTCCAGTGCCGACTGGATGGTACGAAACCTGAGCTATCGAATTGAAACCGCCTTCCCGATTTACCAGGAAGACATTCGGCAAATGATTAAAGACCACATCGCTATTCAGTTGACGGATAACGTTAAGGCTCGCGGCATTGATGGGGCTCAATCCAATCAATACCGAAGTGCCGACTCGGATCTAGCGATCCGCTCGCAGTTGGAAACCTATTACTACATCAAGCGGCAAGAAGAACAGCGAGATCGCTAAGATCGTATTGGTAAACAAGATCTATCCGAATCTTGTTCTTGCATTCAGTCGACCAATGCAAGTCATTGATCGAAAGGACTCCCGGATGCCCGGTACTTATTTTACTATTGCAGCGTGCCTTGGCATACACATTTCTGTACAATAATTAAACTGAACAATGTCTCGATTTAAGATCGTATTCTCGTCCTTATTGGCCCTGGCGGTCATTAGCTTATTCACCGCTTGTCAGAATGATGGTGTGGGCTCTTCCTCCGCGGATGGATTGGTAGTCATTCCACAGGATGCCTCGGTGGTTATGCGCTTTGATATTCCTTCCATGATGGAAAAGATGGACTTTGAATCCGTTAAGAATACCCCAGAATATAAAGAAGCCGTTAAAGAAGCGGCCAATGGCCAAGCGGTGGTAGAGAAAGTCATGATGGATCCTGCGGCCTCGGGTGTGGACCTTGAGCAAGCAGCTTACTTCACGGTTACTTCCAATCCAGAAAAGATGAACGAAGAGTTCATTGGAATGGTCTTCAGCTTAGCGAATAACGACAAGTTTGCCAGCCTCGCTGCGGATTTCGGTTCCAAAACGGCCGCTAGTGGCTACGATTATATTACCCCCGATCGTAAAGCGATCATTGCGTGGAATGATCAATTTGCGGTTATCGGTGGATCCGAAGGGTATATTGACTTGGCAGAACGCGCTGGCGCATTTCTGAATCAGCAAAAATCCACCTCGGTGGCCGAAGTACCCGATCTAAAAAAAGCGATGAAAGGCGATCATGATATCACCACTTGGTTTAGTAGCAATACGATCGCAGAATCTCCACAAATAGCCATGGCCATGGGAATGGCCGAGATTGATCCGGAGGCTCTTAAGGAGAACTACGTGCACGGGTACGTCGACTTTTTGCCAGGTAAAGTGGAAGGCCGGGCCAATTTATTTGCTCAGAAAGAGTTGACCAAGGATCTGGATAAACTCTTCCGCGATAAGCCAGCTATTGATATAACCGATTACTTGCCCGGAGAAAACTTGAATCTATTGCTGGCTAATTCACTCTCCCCTATGGGTATTTACGAAGTACTAGCGGCACGCCCTCAATCCCAGGGCTTAGCGGATTATTCTCTAAAACAATATGGGTTGACGGTAGCGGATGTGGCAGCAGCTTGGAAAGGAGATATCGTTTTGGCGGAGTACCAAAAGACCGAAACCGATAAGGCGGCAATCTTTGCAACGGGAATCGCCGATATGGAGAAATTCAAGCAAGTGCTAAAAATTGGAGAAGATGGAGGAATTCTAACCCCCATTAGAGCAAATACCTGGTCGATATTGAACTCTAACCAAATGCCAATGAGCAATGCCTATGAGATCAATTTTGAAAATGGTCAACCCCATGCCATCATTGTCGATGACATTCTTTTCATTTCGGGTGATAAGGACCTTTTGGACCAAATTCAATCCGGTGAGCTGGCCAAAAAAGACCGCATTAATGGTGCAATTACCGATGTAATGTATGACAACGTTTTCTCGATGTATTCGGCTGGTACCTTGGGTGAACTGGAGGATGCGATGGGTGAGTTCTCGCGGCTAGATATTGAAGATTTCACCTTCAAGACCAATCGGAAAGAAATGTCCCTGGATCTTGCATTGAAAGATAAGCAAACCAATGCGCTGAAGCAGATGGCGCAGGTTAAGCGATAAGACCTTTTAAAAGAGCTATCTCCTCTCAAGCGAGATAGCTCTTTTTATACCTTGCCTATGATCGAATTACAAAACGTGGTCCCTCGTCCGCTGCAATCGTTGGGAATCCGACCGGATTCCACGGTCTTTAATACCCGATGCCAATTTCAGGCAGGTAAGGATCATCTCATCTTGGCTCCCTCGGGGAAAGGGAAATCGACCCTCTTACATATTCTCTACGGTTTACGAAAAGACTGGGATGGTGACGTTTTGTGGGACGGCCGCTCCATCCGCAATTGGAGCAGCGCAGAATGGACCACTGTACGAAGTGGTCGATGCACGATGGTCTACCAGGATCTACGGCTATTTCCAGAGCAATCTGCGTTCGATAATATTCGGATCAACCGCGATTTAGCACCTCACTGGGACGATCATCAAATTGAGGAACACGCCCAAACCTTGGGGATTGACCATCTTCTAGGAGCGAAGGCCGGGACTTTGTCGTACGGGCAGCGTCAGCGGGTGGCGATACTCCGGGCTTTGAGTCAGACCTTTAATTGGCTTTTCCTGGATGAGCCGTTTAGTCACCTTGATGCGGAGAACACCGAATTGGCTTTACAATTAATTCGAGCGACCGTCCGGGAGCAAGAGGCCGCTCTCCTTTTGGTGAGTTTAGGGGAGGATTATGGATTGCAGGATGCCGAGCGATTTATTTTATGATTGGGGAACTCATCAGAGGATCAGGTAGTTGTAGAAGGTGGCCCACCGGAAGGAAAAGTTTTCTAGATTTTTTCTTCAGAAAGGTTGGATTATTAAGCGGTAAGCTTTTATATTTGTGTCGCTTTTGGAAAAAGGGTTTACGAAGGTAAACCTTCCGAAGCGGAAAGATGCGGATGTAGCTCAGTTGGTAGAGCGCAACTTTGCCAAGGTTGAGGTCGCGGGTTCGAGTCTCGTCATCCGCTCTAGTTACAGCTTGTGGGTTTGAGTGTTCGGTTCATAGTCCGCTCAAACCCACTCTTTTTTTAGCCCTATTGTTTGGGTAAAAAATGGTAACTTGTCTTTCGAAAAATCCATTCTGCCCGGATGGTGGAACTGGTAGACACGCAGGACTTAAAATCCTGTTCCCATTGCGGGAGTGCGGGTTCGATTCCCGCTCCGGGTACAAGTGGGGTTTTTACATCGGGAGGATGCTCGCTAATGACTAATAAGCCTTGAAAATCAGTGCTTTCAGTCATTAGAAGCGGGTTCAATTCGGTGTAGAAACCCTTTTTTAATTTTACGAGTTTTCCTGGGAAAATAGCCCTAATCATGGCCTGTTTGTCACTTGGTGACGCTTTTTCCCAAATTGCCTCAATTTGTAACAATAGGTCTACGGACTTCAATAATGTCTTTAAGTCCGCTGTTCTTTTTGGTGTAGTTCTCAGTAATTCTTCCAGAGTACCCAGCTCCCCCTCCCACCGGGAGGAGAAAGCCAAGTAATCATCCTTGGTGATGGCATCGACGATAAACTTCTCTTTCAGCTTATCCAGCTTCATTTTCAGATCTGCCCGATCAGCCTCTAAGGTGCTACGTTTAGCATTGAGGACTTTCGAGAAATCCTTGAGTTTTTGTTCAATCTTTTGCTTTAAGTACGCCAGGTGTTGCTCTGACAGCTTAAGGAAGCTTAGGATCGTCTTTACCTCTTGGTGCACCTTAATATTTCGGAAGGTGCCTAACTTGCATTTCAAACACCAGTAGTAATGGTAATACCGCTTTGTCTTGCTGCGGCATCTGCTACCGGTTAAAGGACCTCCACAGCCTTGGCAATGGATTACTCCGCGCAAGGGCAAATCTTCCGAGTCTTTGACCTTCTTAATCTGCTTCTCCAGGCTGCGCATCTTTTTTTGTACTTGCCAAAAGATGTCTTCCGGAATCGGCCAATCAAAACCACCGATGGCTTTGGTATAGACTTCCGGTTGGTCCTCAAATTCGCGAGCGTAGATTAGTCCACAATGGATAGGATTGCTTAAATCCCGCTTTATAGACTCTTTCCCTCGCTTAGTGTACCCGTCTTTACGAGCACGATCATAAATCTGTTTATAGGTCTTGCCAGCTAAAAAATCAGTGAATATCTGTTGGATAACTAGCTTTCTTTCTGGAATTGGCTGTACCTGGGGTCCATCTTCGTAAGTTATATTCTCATATCCCCAGGGAGCTCGACCGATAAATCGGCCTTGTAATCTTGCCTCCCTCGCCCCTCTCGCCGTTCTTCTACGGATTCGCATTAGCTCCGCTTCGGCGGCTACCATCTTGTACGCTCGCGTTTCAAAGTACTCCGGCGTCCACATATTGAACGGTATGGAGTCGAACATGGTGGTGCTGATGACGCGGAAGTTGTTCACTTGCTCTAGCTCTTTGAGGAGCTGGAGGCCTTCCACAGCATTTCGCCCAAATCGATCATAATCCTGCACCAAGATGATGCGGCAGGAACTATGCTTTTTTGTGTATCGGATTAAGGCTTTCCAGCCTGGCCGATCAAAGCTTGCCCCACTCTCTCCATCATCGGTGAAGTTTGCAACGATTTCAATGTTATTACGCTCCGCCCAATTGTTGACGCTTCGGGCTTGGCTGCCCAACGAGAATCGGCTTTGCTTCTCCCGGCTTATCCGGTCGTAGGTCACTGCTTTCAATTTGTCGCCCATGAACCATAACTTTAAAAAAATCTTGAACTAAGATATCTGCGAACAGATTAAGTAAATTTAATTCTTCCGCAGTAATATCCAATGCCCCGACTTTTTGTGTTTCTATTGCTTTCATAGGTATAAATATACTTTT
>JBCDIO010000268.1:0-5583 GCA_038748815.1 Bacteroidota bacterium | reverse complement strand
TCGGAGGTTACCCCCTCCATCGATCGCTTAGAAAACTGCTCCACTAATCGGGCGATCCAAGCCAAAAGTTGGCCTTGCCGTTGCAGATCAAGGACTGAAGCCCCAAGAGCAACTTGTAGCTCGTGTACTGCCGTATCCGAAAGCTCTTCGTATTGGCAGAATGGAGCCGCCGGTCCTCCTAAGGCGAAATACTGCTCGACTACCGGCACTGGTAATGAAATAATTACAATGGAATAGGCTTGTTCTAAATTGCCACTCCCCAAGGAAGGAAAGCCCGGGGAATAGAACAAAGCACCAGCACGGCCACGCTGACTTAGCCGCAAAGATCGAGCACCAACGGTCTTATCGATGAAAGCATTAGAGAGGTTGATCTGTAGCATGTACATTCCTCCCTCTAGGGGATTCTCACTTCGAATACGAACCGGTTCCTTAATCTCATACGCATAGTGGTGCACCTTAATCCCGTAGGGCAAGGGGAAATAACGGATCGCTCCCGTTCCAATAAAAGCTGGGATTAACAGCGTATTATCCCGAATAGGCACCTGCATAAGATTGGAAATCTGATCGATTTGCGTAAGCCCGGGTTCTATGCGGAGAATAATTTCCATATTCCCACTATTAGTGGTTATTCTTTTTCTTTTCAATCCAAGTGGTAAAATCGTTGGTATTCTTGGCATTTAGGC
This sequence comes from Bacteroidota bacterium, assembly GCA_038748815.1. Lineage (GTDB taxonomy): Bacteria > Bacteroidota > Bacteroidia > Chitinophagales > Saprospiraceae > JBCDIO01. The sequence continues at coordinate 4,900 of JBCDIO010000268.1, read as the reverse complement.
AAGTCTCTGCCGTTAAACCTCCCTTCTGAGCCGCTAGAATCCCAAAATGAATATCCTTGATCCCACCAATGGAGTGGGCATCGGGATTTACAGAAATCAGCACCCCTTTTCCAAGGGCATAATCAATCCAATGCCAGTCGAGATCGAGTCGATATGGATTGGCATTCAACTCAATGGCTACTCCACGAGCCGCGCAAGCATCAATGACCCGTTGGTGATCTAACGGATAACCAGGGCGACTTAACAACAAGCGCCCCGTTGGATGTCCCAAAATAGTCGTGTAGGGATTCTCTACGGCCTTTATTATTCGGGAGGTTGCTTTTTCCTCGTCCATCCGTAGATTAGTATGCACCGAAGCGATGATGAAATCAAAGGCTTGTAATACCTCCTCATCGTAGTCTAAGCTACCGTCATTGAGGATATCACATTCGATCCCTTTGAAGATCTTAAAATCGGTCCATTCCGTGTTGAGTTGGTCGATTTCTTCCATCTGCTGGTAGACCCGTTCCACCTGTAAACCATTCGCGTAAAAGGCGGCCTTTGAGTGATCTGTAATCCCCAGGTATTCATAACCTAAGGAGCGACTAGCTTCGGCCATCTCTCGCAGGCTATTCAAGCCGTAGCTGTAGGTGCTATGGGCGTGTACTACGCCTTTTATGTCTTCTTCTTGCACGAGTTGAGGGATTACCCCCCGTTCTATCCAGTCTTCTGACTCCCGCAGGGCTGGCGGTATGTAAGCTAAGCCCGCCTTAGTAAAGAGATCCTCTTCAGATTCGACGGATCCCCACTGATCAGCGGGTAGCTTAGCCTGAAAGCTATGAAGAAATTCGCTCGTTGCCGAGTGTTCAAACTGAGCCGACACCCAATCATCTGCTGGCACCCGGACTATTCGCAGAGGCAAACCTTCGGAGCTGCTTCCTTCCCAAATCTGCCTGTCCGTCCAATTTCCTTCTCCCAGTAAATCGGCCACTGCGCTTTCCAAGTCCCCCTGGGCGTCTGTAATCAATTCGATGTGGGTCAGAATGGGATTTTGCCGATGCAGTGCCCCGGTGTAAGCCACTCTGGCGGGCTTTAGTATTTGGCTAAATGCATCCAACAAACGTTCCGCTTCGGCTTCAAGCGAAGCATAATGAAATTGGTTCCGTGACTTTTGAAAATATTCAAGTTTCTTCCGTAAGTCCTCCTGTGTTTTCGCACCAAATCCTTTTAATTCAACAAGTCGGTTTTCATTGACCGCATACAGCAATTCCCCAATCGTTTCGGCACCCAAATCTTTCCAAATTACGCGGATTTTCTTGGGTCCAAATCCTTTGATCTGCAGCATCTCTTGCACGCCCTCGGGCGTCTGGTCCCGGTACTTTTGCAGGGTTTGCAAATCACCCGTATCTAATAACTCTCGAATTTTGGCACTGATGGCATTCCCTACGCCTTTGATCTTCCCAATCTGTTCGTCCGTCATTTCGCGGAGGGACTCGGGCAATTTTCGCAGCGTTAGATAGGCATTCTGATACGAACGAATTTTATAAGGATTCTCCCCGTGTAATTCCATGATAGAACCCAAAAACTGAAACGTTTTAGCAATTTCCTTATTGGTCATAATATGCGGTACAGATCGGTTTTACTGAATAATAATTGGAACGAAGAGCAATTGTCCAGCGTGTTGGCCGTAAAGCCAGTAACTGCCAGGAGCTAATTGTCGCGACCAAGTTAAGGTACGAGTCCCAAGGACTGTGTTCGACCAATCCCAGGACTGAACTTCCTGCCCTTGGGCATTCAGCAAGCGGAGTTGATCACCGGGCCATCCTTCTACCCAAATTTGATCAGCCGCCGGATTAGGCCAAGTGCGAACCGACCATTCTCCTACCGTGTAGACCGATGAACCATCCTCAACGGTTACGGTAACGATGTCGGTGGCGGAGCAACCAAAAGCGTCGGTCGCCGTAACGGTAAACTCAAAAGTACCCAAGCCCAGTTCATCCCCCACTAGCGTTAACACTGACCCCATCGACCCATCGGACCAAGTGAAAGAAACCATCATATTGGCCATAGCCTCCAGGTCTACCGACTCCGTAATGGGTATAACGACATCGGCTCCGGCGTCAACTACGGGTAAGTCCCGAACGATTACCGTAGTGGTGCTTACACTTTCTTCCCCGTTGCCAAAAGCCGTAAGGCTTACGGTGTACGTACCCGGCTCTGCGTAAACGTAAGTCAAACTTTCTTGTTCGCTGGTATTGTTATCGCCGAAATCCCACAAATACGTATCGGCATTAGCGGATTGATTATCGAATTCAATCTGTTCTCCTAAGCAAACCTCCGCAGGAGTTTCGGTAAAATTAGCCGCTGGCCCAAACGGGTTATCAACATTAATCGTGAGGGAAGTCGTATCACACTGAATAGGATCACAAACGGAATTGCAAGCGATTAAGGTGACTTCGTATACTCCATCCGTATACGTTGCGGAAGGATTTTGTTCGTCACTCATGGTCCCATTACCAAATTCCCATTGGTAAGAATCCGCATTGGTACTAAAGTTTGAGAAGGTAACCGTAGCTTCTCCACTAATACTATCTACGGTTGGGAAAAGAGGAAAATTCACAAAGGTAGCGGTGGGAGTTAAGCAGCGTAGTGAGTCCAAATACTGAACTTGATTGACTACTTCTAAGCCTCCAATGATTAGGCCATTTACTTGTAGGACTGGTACTCCCCAATCCGGCGACCACCATTCGTAAGAAAAAGACGTAGTTTCAACTGGAATTTCATTTCCGCCGGCATTCACTAGGTCAGCATTCTGAATTTCAGTTCTGGAGCGCAGTACATCTGGGAAATCACCGTAAGGCGTAGACAAGGAGCCCCAGCCATCCACCTCCGTACTACGCTGACCCTCTCTGGAAAAGCCGAAATCTACTCCGGCATCGCTCAAATCGAATTCCCAGGCACTTTCGTTTCCAAAGGCATCCTGGTACTCCAAGGGGAATTCTAGCACCGTATCTCTGTTCGTATACTGAATAGGAATCGCGATTCCGGTGAAAGTAACGCCTAACAAAGTCTCTTCGAGCACCGTACTGGACTTATTGTAAAAGGTGTTGACATTAGAAAACTCAAAGCCTCCAATGGCGAATTCGTCGCCCCCCTGGAGGGATTGCCCCCCGAGATTATCCCATATATCCAAACAATCAAAAAACGTATTACCACCGATCAAACAGAGGGCCAGAAAATTCGTGAAGTATCCTGTATCATCCGGGGCCACCCAATTGATCAGGGATTGCGTATTGACGGGCAGATCAACGTAGTCCCAGGTAAAGTTGGCCCCCGTTGTGGTGAAATCAAAATCGACCAAGGGACCATTGGCGATGCTGGTCTGGAAGGAGTCTCCGGCATTCGCATAGTCTCCCGATTGATAAGCGACCTGAGCCGAAATCGAGGCGAGAGAAAACACGAGCAAGAGAAGACAATAAAATTCTTTTTTCCATTGGGTCTTGGGAAAATAATTAGCTACCATAAGTATTTTACGAATCAATATTTTATTTTTACCCATCATGTACTTTTTACACCAAGTACTTGAAAGCGGTAAAAGAATCATAGAACGATACAAGATACCGAAAACGGAATAAACCAACTTTATTATGAGCGGATCAGTAGCGACATTAGACCTGTTGATTATTGGTGGCTATTTTGCCATCGTTTTTATCCTTGCTTGGTGGGTCACCCGGCAAGAAAAACAAGCCAAGGCCGAAACGTACGGTTCTTCGGATTATTTTCTAGGAGGAAAGAATGTAGGCTGGTTTGTGATTGGTGCCTCACTCTTTGCATCCAATATTGGTTCAGAGCACCTGGTTGGTTTAGCGGGTTCGGGGGCACGTGGAGATATGGCCGCAGGGCAGTTCGAAATATTAGCTGCATTGATTCTCATTCTTTTGGGTTGGTTGTTCGTTCCTTTTTACCTTAAGAGTGGCGTATTTACGATGCCCGAATTCTTAGAGCGGCGATATAATTCCAGTGCTCGCACCTATCTTTCCTTGATTTCCATTCTTGCCTACATCATGACCAAGATCAGTTTGACCATCTTTGCGGGAGCACTGGTTTTTGAAGTGCTGGGAGTAGATTTCTGGGTAGGTGCGGTTATTGTAGTGCTGGCCACTGGGGTTTATACAGTCTTTGGCGGACTTAGAGCGGTGATTTATACGGATATGCTCCAAATGTTTGTACTCCTTGGCGGTTCCCTAGCGATCACTATTTTCGGTTTAAATGCGCTGGGTGGATGGAGTGGCATGACTGAAATTCTCGCCCAAGCGGCTGCCGAGTCGGAAACACTGAGCCAATCGCGCTTCTTTAACCTTTGGCGGCCGGCCAGTGATCCAGATTTCCCTTGGACCGGTATTGTATTTGGAGCACCCATCCTGGGGGTATGGTACTGGTGTACGGATCAGTTTATTGTGCAACGAGTGCTTTCGGCTAAGAATTTAAGTGAGGCGAGGAAAGGAACCATTTTTGGAGGTTTTCTTAAGCTGTTGCCTATTTTCATCTTCATTATTCCCGGTATCATTGCCTTCGCTCTTTCTCAGCAGGGCTTGGTCGATCTTCAAGGGGATCCGGATAAAGCCTTACCGGCTATCATCACCGGTTTTCTTCCAGCCGGGCTGCGAGGACTGGTGCTGGCCGGCCTATTAGCGGCTTTAATGTCGTCTCTTTCTTCTGTATTTAACTCTTGCTCCACCCTCTTTACCATCGATTTCTACAAGAAATATCGTCCGCAGGCGAGTGAGCGCAGCCTCGTTTGGGTGGGGCAAATTGCCACCGTCGTACTGGTCGTCATCTCTTTAGCCTGGATTCCATTTATGAAGGCCATGATGGAAGGCAGCAGTTTCTATAAGTATCTACAAAGCATACAGGGGTATAT
>JBCDIO010000267.1:0-5590 GCA_038748815.1 Bacteroidota bacterium | reverse complement strand
TCCTTTACCCCACTTGGTAACGCCATTCTTCTTTGCGGTACACTGGTTGTTATAGGTCTGACCGTCACAACCACAAACCGGGTCGTATTCCCGGCCACAAACGGCTTGGGGATCTTTCTTGGCTTCGTCGATGCAGGCAGTCGCACAAGCTCCTTTCGTCCAGGCAGTAAGTCCTACCCGTTCTGCTTCACAAACATTTCCGTAGGTAACACCATCGCAGCCGCAGACCGGATCGTATTCCCGGGTGCAGTTTTTATTAGGGTCGGCTTTAGCAGAATCTACGCAGGGTACTTCCCCGGTCGAGGAGGTACTAGTCCCGGTCTTAGGGGTACAAGCGAATAGATAGCCACTGAGTAGTAGCAGGCATCCATATAATACTCGGTTTTTCATATCGGTATTTGTTTTGTAGAACTGTAGTAGATCAAAAATAGAGAACCTTAGCCGAAAGCGCGGTACGAATGCACAAAGATTCTTACCTGGGCTAGGTATCTAATTACTTTGACGAAGGGAGAATGAACAGAGTAACGGAGTGTACTCTTGTAGGCAACTATATTTTTCTAAAAAAGGAAGCGTTTACGGACATCTAAGGCCGGACGAGCGGTAAGGTTTGCCGTTGGTTTCCTTGTTGAAGCTCCAACCAATAAACGCCAGATGGTAAGTTTTCAGGCAATGATTTTTGGTGTCCTTGCTCCAATTCTTGAGCAGTGATCCACCAACGTTCGATCATTTGCCCGTTGTATTGAATGAGCTGCGCCCTAATGCTAGTCCCTTGATCTTCGAGTAAACCTTGAATGTTTAGTTCCGAAACAAAGGGATTGGGCCATACTCGAACATCCGCAATGGGCAATTGCTCCGAAGCATTTGATGGCCCACAGTCCGTAGTAAAGAAGTAAGGTACACTCCAGTTGCCAGGACCATCTCCACAGATAGGAGCCATTTGATATTCGTAGTCTTCGCAAGATTGAAGGTTAGTCAGCATCCATTCTGCTCCTTCTACCTGGACATCATTCCACTCCGTCGTATTAAATAAGCGATAGCGCAATTTATGCTGTTGGAAATAGTCCGGTGATTCCCACTGTAATAGCATTTCAGTGGGGCCATTCTGCAAGGACGTTGGGCTGTATTCATTGGAGCAGCTACTAACCAGTTCAATGCAGTAATCTTCGGTTTCACCATAATCGTAATATCCACACGCTTCGGGTAAATTCCAGCCGTCGTACCATTGCATGACTACTCGCATCCGAACAATACCGGGTTCGGCGTTGGCGGGCACATTGAGTGTAAAAGCCGTTTGACCGATCGTTGGCTCTATGGAATGATAGGCCATTTCATTGGGCGAGAAATCGCCATCGTGATTGGCGTCAATCCAAACCCGAATCATTTCTTCGTAATTGATGAATTCATAACCGGGGGTCAGTATCATTTCTACCGAAGAGCCAATTACAAAAGGCAGAACAGGGTCCGAGTGAGCTGCATAACCATTGTCATTGCCAGAGACGTATTCGTAATTCATATCTGGGAATGAAATAGCTTCAATCCATTCTAACATGGATTCTACCGAATTCGACGGACAATAGGGGAGAATGGAGCAATTGCTACAACCACCAGTAGTGTATAAGCTAGTCTCGCCAAAATCCGTAACGTTGCTATTACAGAGCGTTTTGACCTCAATCTCGTATTCTTCACAAATGAATAAATTGTCAATAGCAGCGCAATTGCAGGGACTACTTTGCACCGTCCAATTGCTAACTCCCAATGGTCGGTATCGAACCAAATAGCCTACTGCATCACTGATGGGAGGCCAGTTCAATTCGATACTGGTCGGCGAAGTTTCTTCAATGGAGGTAATGGCCGGCGATTCGCAACATCCGTTACTCGTAAATGCGTAGACATCGCTGCTTTGCTCATCCGTGGAGCAAATGGAAATAATTCGGAATTGGTGCTCTGTACAAGATTCTAAATCAAATAAAAGGTAAGGGGGTTCAACATTGTCAATGGTAGTCCAGCTGTTACCGGGGGTTCGGTATTGCAGATCAACGGTTTGAACATCACCAAAAATAAACCAGTCAATAATTGTTGTACTCTCATCAATATTGGTGGCTATGACATTACTGGCTTCTGGACAATTAGCACAAATTTGTTCAAGCTGCTGGTAACTGTTCCAGGCATTGATGCGGCCTCCAGAAAGGATTTCATCTTGCAGGCCAGGAACGGGGTCTACTCCTTCCAAGATGACATCTTTTATAACTGCTGCGGCCTCCGATGGGGCATTGAGCAATAAATTGTTAATATGATCACAGGCAGTCGCGTAGAGTAGACCAATGAGTCCTGCTACTTGTGGGGTGGCAAAAGAAGTCCCCGAAACCGCTTCGTAGTTACCCCCCGTAGCGGTGGTCCAAATTTCTTCGCCGGGTGCGGCTATATCTACGTTGATGGGGCCGTATGAAGCGAATTCTCTTTTATCCTGTTGATCGGTGGCTGTTACAGAGATTAGATATTCGGAACTACAATTGGTGGGTAAGTCACCAACTTCATCTACATTCACGTCATTATTGGAAGCGGCTACCGCCGAAAGAATACCCTGCCCACCAAGCTGATTGTAGAGATTGCACCAAATTGGCGCATCGTTAGGGTTCCCCTCGTCAATACCCAAAGAAGTATTAGTTGCCACGACTAAGGCCCCTTCTTGTCCTTGGGTTTGATTAAATTTTTGCCGCCACTCTCCAACGTAGAAGTAGGCTTCCACTAGTTCACTTTCAGAAAGAGAAACCCCCGCTACGTGCATTATTTTAATATTCCAGTTGGTTCCGGAAATACCAATCCCATTGTTCCCTTGCGCACCGAGTACGCCCGCTACTTGCACTCCGTGTGCACCATACTGAACAAGGTCAATGCCGGCACTTACGTTCCAACCAAGGTAGTCGTCAATGTGGCCGTTGTTATCATCATCGATGCCATTACCTGGAATCTCCTGAAAGTTACGCCAATGAGTTTGGGCTAAATCGGGGTGGTCTACATCCGTTCCATCGTCGATAATCGCAACGACAATGGTGTCTCCGTCGAGCGTGGTACCACCGCTTATGAAGTCCCAAACTTCTGGGAATTGAGTTTGCGCGTTGTTATTACTCCCTGGGAGTCCTGGATTAAATAGATGCCATTGATTCTCAAAGAGCGGATCATCGGGAACGGCCCGATTGGTCAGCACATGATTCCATTGAACTTCCATCGTTCGATGGTCCCGTTGAAGCGCATTTAAGAAAGCAAATTCATGGATTTGGTTATGGTCGAAGCGAAGATGCCAGACTTTGAAATGATTCAGCGATCCTAAGGGTTTAACTTGCAGTTGAGTGGGCGTGCCATGGAACGTTTCGTAATCCTTCTCGAGCTGTGAGATGGAGAGATCGGGATGAGGTACAAGCAGGATTTCACCTAGCAAGTGATGTAATTGCTGGCCAAACGTCGGTGCACTAAGACCGAAGATCAGGAGGAAGATCCTTAAGAAGGTTAATAATGTTCTATACAACGCTGTGTTCAAGCTCATGCTCCGTCTCAATCAGATTTCTTGTAACAACATCCGAATTTACGCTAAGATTGAGGGAACGGTAGTTTTTTAAGGTAAAATCGGCTGTCCTGGCTAAAAGCGGACAATCAAAAAGATTTTACGCGACAATGATGAAGCAATCTTACTGAATTTTTTTGGCATAAACGGTGTTCCACCTTACATATACTTTTGTCTAATGCATGTACATGGAATACCGAATTAATCAAGAACTATTTCTAAGCACCTTTTCAGAATTGGATGCTCCGTCGTTGGTGCGCTGGCTGAATGATCAAACGATCTACGATAACACCTACCACATCCCGCACCCATATACGAGGAAAGACGCCCTGGAGTTCATTCTAAAGACAAAACAGAATACTCAACGCGAGGGCAAGGCCGTCAATTTTGCCATTCGGCATAAAACGGATGGATTGATCGGTGGTATCGGTTTTTTCCGCGGAGAATCGAACGCTGAGCATAGTCGGGATATTGGGTACTGGTTAGCGGCTCCCTACCGAGGGCAAGGAATAATGGGAAAAGCAATCGTACGCTTGGTACAGTACTTATCGGAAGAATGGCAGGTGCAGCGTGTTGTGGCAACTGTCATTGAAAGCAATGATGCTTCCCGACGAGTACTCGAAAAAGCGGGATTCTTGCAGGAAGGTTTCCTGCGTAAGCGCTTTCAAAAGAATGGCGTTTTTTTGAATGTTTATCTCTATGCCTTATTGGTCGAAGCGAAGGCCAAGCCGTAAACCCGCCTCGATTTGATTAGCTGTACCATTGACGAATTGCTGTTCGGGACCAATTTCAAATGGGCGAAAGTCGTTGACTAGTTGGTAATCCACATCAAAGAAATACCAGTATTTAGCGTATGGAGTCACCGTAATAAAATCGGAGATACCGATGTCTAGGCCAATACCACCGGCCAGGGAATAGTTAAATGCATCGTAGGAAAACCGGGCATTACCGGCCGGATCAAAGATAATCGACTGGTATTGCACACCCGGAGAAATCTGCACAAAGAAGCCCCGCTGAAAAATAGGTTCGGATTTAGAAAACGTAGGGCAGTCGCAATCCCCCACGAAATCGAGGGGGTAAAAATTAATATTGGTTTGAAAATGAAAACTGGAGAATCGACTACTCAGAGGTGAACTAGCGATGGGCTCGTAAAGATCCGATTGGAAGGTGGAGAAGCCCAGTTCGGGGAGAAATTCGATGCGTACCGGTTTTAGTCGAAACCAGTAATCGATCCCGATTTTATAGCCATTCTGCCACAGTTCTTGCCCATTTAGTGGGCCTAGCTCGAAAGTGCTGCGAAGTTGAGCATCTAGATCGGTGAAGTCGCCCGACAGATAGCTTCCACTAATACCTACTTGCGCGTAGGAGGTGCTGATTGAAAACAATAGGAAAAAAGTAAACAGACGCGCTTTCATAGAGGCACTTTTTTTATGTACTAATATTGGGTTTGAATACAAGAATCGATGACTTGAGTCATTAATACGCTGTCTCTGGACCCGGGGTTTTCCACTGGTAAACAAACTCAAGCCGGAAACCGATTAATCGAATGAACGATTCTTCCCGAAAAAAGAAATCGGATTCGGGCGTACGAATTTCCTCTAGGCCCTCCCAGCGAATTTCCGGATAATACTGAAACACAAACGTGGGGAAGATATAAATATGATCCCCGTAATTAAACTGAAAACCAAGATTCCCTTCCCAGGCCACCGTATTGGCCCGATCGGAAATGCCAAACTTGGGAAGCTGATAATTAAGTAAGAAACTGGAATAATTGATTTCTGTTCCCACAAAGAAACCATCTTTTAAGTCCTGGCAATCACAATTTAGTAAAAAGAGTAAGGGGGAAATCTTAAGGCCCCCGGAAAAGGAAAAAGATTGACTATGCACTTTGGCCCCTTGTGGATTACTATTCTGCCGGAAAGAAGCATAATAAGCACGAGTAACCATCCGCACCGGGCGATAGGGAGTTGGCCAATGGTAACTGAGTCCCCATTGGCTACCGTTTTTTAAGAGCACACCTTCTGGTCCCTG
>JBCDIO010000266.1:0-5599 GCA_038748815.1 Bacteroidota bacterium | reverse complement strand
GAAATCGCTCTCCGTACCAGGGAAGGAAACAGGAATTTTTTACACTCATACCAACAGATGTAAGTCGTTGGCATTTTGGTGTATCAAGCTGATATTTTTATAAAAATTTGTTCATTTGCTCGTGGAAGAAGTCAGGCTCCTCTTGGTGTAGAAAATGGCCGGCGGTCTCGTGAATCGCCAATTGGAAAGGGGTTTTAATCCGTTTTTCCATTTCCAGAAAGTGTCGGAGCGTCAAGGCGCCATCAGCCTTACCGGCAAAGCATAAAATGGGCATGGTCGGTCGCTGGGCGTACCATTTTTGTAAAGCTTTATCCTGCCGGGCCGCAGTGGCTACCCAGTAGTAGCCCAGTGCTGCTTCTAAGCGTCCCTCCAATCGGTAGGTCTCCTTGATTTGTTCGGCGGATTGGTGTCGTTCGTTCCAATTTGGTGACCAGCGATCATACAAACGGTTGATGTAAGCCAGATCGCGGCGGCGGGTATACCCTAGAGATGCTTTGGCATTGCGGAAGCGAATAAAGTGTCGGGCCCGAAAGATATCCAGGGCATTGAGGCGAATATAAGCCGGATGTGGTATGGCTACGGTGATTAATTTTTCCAGGCGATCGGGCACCAAATTGGCGATCGAATAACCGACCATGGCTCCCCAGTCTTGCCCGGCCACAATAAACCGATCGATTCCCATTTGATCCGCGATGGCCACAATATCCTGGGCTACGGTTTTCATGGCATAGTCGCCATCGGCTGGAATACCCGAAGGGTAATAGCCGCGTAAGAATGGGGCAATGCAGCGATGAGATTCCGAGAAATAAGAAAGACTTTTCTCCCAACCGTAAGCCGAATCCGGGAAACCGTGTAAGAAAAAGATCGCTGGCCCTTGGCCGGCCTCTAAATAGGCGTGCCGGAGGCCGTTAGCTTCAACAAACTTTAAGGGGAAAGCACTCTGGTTGGGGATGGGTAGGTCCATATTATTCGATCTAGGTACTTTGTAACCTAAACTTTTTGACGGGTTCTTTTTGCCCAGCTCGTCGTTACGCGCTTGCCTACGTAGCTTTGGCTACGAGCTCTGAGCGTCTTGATCTGAACAAAAAATCTCCTCGGTCAACATATTTCTTTATCTAGGTTATAAAGTACTAAGCAGGGACCAATCGCTTTTCGGCGTATTGCTCGAGCTGCTGGAAAAAATGTAGGATATCCGCCGGTTCGTTACCCGCGTTAATCGTTACTAAACGTACGAAAGTATTTCCACGGAAAGAACCATAACCCACCATTAATTGCGCTTCTTCGTACAAACCCTGGCAAAGTTGCTTGGCGGGCACCCCCTTGTAATTAAAGCAGACACTAATCGAATCCGGATGGCTGTAGAGCGTGTAGTCCGAATTGGATTGGATATAATCAATCGCTACCTGCGCCAAGTCGAATTGGTGATCGACCATGGCTTCTAAGCCTTTGGTTCCTACCGCTTTCCAGAGGGTCCATAACTTCAGTGCATCATTACGGCGACCACACTGTAGGGACGTTTTCCCGAGATTGAAGTCATCGCCATCCGTTTGGTAGAGGTAATTAGCTTCGTTGGAAAAAGAGTCGTACAGATACTTTTTATCCTTGACCAAAATGAGCGAACAAGAAAGTGGGGTGCCCAACATTTTGTGGGCATTGAAGCTAAAGGAGGCCGTTCTCTCTAAGCCAGCGACTAAGCTTTTAAACCGTTCACTGTAGATCACTCCACCGCAATACGCACCATCTACGTGTAACCACATGCCATACTCCTCACAGATATCGGCCAAAGGCTTAATGGGATCAAAAGCGCCCATAACCGTCGTTCCCGCTGTGGCGTTTACGAAGAACGGCCGTTCCCCAGCCGCTTGATCATCGGCTACCTGTTGGGCTAAAGCCGTAGGAATCATACGGCCGTATTCATCGGACTCGATATACCTAATCTGATCCCGGCCAACTCCCATAAACGCTGCATTCTTGGGAATACTGTAGTGAGAATCGATCGATGTATAAAGAAGCATTTTTTGGTGAACGCCCTGATATCGGATTTCGGGCATCTTACGATCGCGTGCCATCAGCATCGCCATGAAGTTGGTCATGGATCCCCCTGCGGCTAAGGTTCCATCCGCTTGGCTCGGATAGCCGATCATGCGAGCTACTTTTTTCAGAATAACCTTTTCGACACCAACCATGGGGCCGGCCACTTTGTAGGTGTACATGCTATTATTGAGCAGCACTGCCAGGAGATCTCCTAAAACAGCTTTACTTTGCCGCCCGCCAAAGAGTTGATTGAAGAATTCTCGACTCGCGGTTCGTGGGGTGGCAAGTACCAAGTCCTGCACTGCTTTTCGATAGGTTTCTTCTGGCGTTGGCTGGTCCGGCAGGTCCAGGCTTAGTCGGCTAAATAATTCTTCCGTCGGAATGGGAGGCACTACTGGTTGTTTATCTTCTGCAACAACGAGAGCCTCTGCAATCTCTCGGAAAAGGTCAAGATCTTCCTTTCTCATTAATTCTTTAGGTCTATTAAAGTGACTCAAGGTTGGTTTGAGTTTTGCAAAGGTACAATGGAATCCAATGATGTTCTACTTTGGTCCATCATCGATCCGTAAGACGCTCTGTCGTTGTCGATTCACCGACAACTGAGTAACGTCCGGGCGGGAATAATGGCCGCTGGGATCGAAATTTTGACGCTCCTCGCGTACTAGCTGATGGTCTAGATCAGCTACCAGGAGTTCTTCTTTTTCGATTAATGGCTCGATAACCCATTCCCCCCGAGGATTGGAAATACAAGACCCCCCATTGGCTAACCAACCATCGGCACCGGCCATCATACGGTCGGCGTGTGGTAAGCTGGGATCGATATCCCTGGCGTGGAAAAGGCCAGATACGGAAATCACATAGGAACGGGATTCTTTAGCAATAAATTTAGTGAGGTCGTGGGTATTGTGATAGCCCCCCGGCCAGATAGCTACGTGGAGATCTTCGCCCATGCCATAGAGTGCTGCTCGTGGTAGGGGCATCCAGTTTTCCCAGCAATTCAAGGCTCCGACCGTAAAAGCCTCCAGAGGATGGGTACGTAAACCGTGTCCATCCCCGGGCGACCAGGTCAGGCGCTCTTCGTAGGTTGGCATCAGCTTGCGGTGGGTGGTTTGAATAACCCCCTGCCGATCGATATAAACCAGCGTGCAGTACACGCTATGGTTCCCCCGATTTTGACCCAATTCGATGGTTCCAAGAATAACGGCGATTGCATGCGCTTTGGCCAGTTGACAGATGGGATCTAAGTCTCCTTTTTCAATCCGTACGGCTTGGTCTAAATAATGGGCATGGATGGCTTTTTGTACCGGATCGTTGAAGCGCGCTCCATCGGTAATAGATAACCAAAAAGGATAACCGGGCACCAGTGCTTCTCCAAAGGTGACTAGGTCGCAACCTGCGGCAGCCGCTTTTTGTACGTAGGCACCTACCTTTTCGATGGTCGCTTGCCGGTTGAGCCAAACGGGGTGAATTTGGGCCAGACCGACCCGAATTGATTGTTTCATAAGGAAGCCTTCTGAAGATTAGCAAATTGGAAATCGCGGATTCAAAATCCGTCTACCCCCGAGTACTCGCCCCGAGTACTCGGGGGTAGACGGATCCGAGATCGGAGTTTACGATTTTTTCAAGACTTCTAAGGTCCGGAAGTAAGGTTTGAGGGTAAAATGGAATGATTTTCAGGTTACGACAAAATCTCCTTCACACTCGATCGGTAGTTCTTTCCTATGGGTAAGACCCGATGGTTTTTCATCGCCACCTGGTTGCCTTCAATGTAGTCAATGAAGAGTCGTTGGATGACGTAGGATTTGTGGATACGCAAGAACTGCGTTTTAGGTAATTGCTCTTCGAAGCTACTCAGGGTGCCCGGTGTTAAATGATAGCTTTCTTTCAGCCACACCTTCACATAATTGCCATAGGATTCCAGGAAATAGATCTCTGAAAGATCAATTTGCACGTGTTTCTTATCCGATTTGATAAAGATCTTTTGGGCTTTATTGCTTACTTCTGGCGTAGTAGGCAAAGCTTCCGGTTGACTACTTTGCACCTGACTCCAAGCTTTATTTACCGCCTTGAGAAATCGTTCTAAGCGAAAAGGCTTAAGCAGATAGTCGCAGATATCTAATTCGTAACTCTCAACAGCATATTCTGCATAGGCAGAGGTTACGATTACCAAAGGAGGATGGGCCAGGGAGCGTAAAAGATAAAGCCCTTTGATTTTGGGTAATTGGATATCTAAAAAGATCAGATCAACCGATTGTTCCGATAGGTACCGAAAGGCTTCCATCGCAGAGTAGGTCTGGCCAACGATTTCCACATTGGGCGTCATCTCGCAGTATTGTAGCAATACCTCATGCGCCAGTGGCTCATCATCTATGATTAAAGCTCGTAACGTTTTCATAGGTCAATACTTAGGGTGGCCCGAAATTGCTGATCTCCTGGTTCGGTCTGGAGCTCGTGCCGGTCCGGAAAAAGGAGCGCTAAGCGACGACGAAGATTCTGTAAACCAATCCCCGGCGACCGCGGATTTCCTTCTTCTACGGAGTTCGTACAGGTAAAGTGTAGCTGCTGCTCATCCGTTCGCAAATGAATATACAACCGACAGTCTTTTTCCGAGGGCTCTACGCCATGTTTGTAGGCATTCTCCACCAAAATAATAAATAGCAATGGAGGTATTTTCAACGTGGGATCCGCAATGTCCTTCTCAAACTGGAGATCCAGATTTTTATGAATGCGTAAGCTCTGTAAGCGCAGATAATCTTCCAAATATTGAATCTCTTCCTCAATGGTAACCGCAGACTCTTGCCCCCGGTAAATAACATAGCGCATGAGGTCGGCCAACTGTAGGATTACCTCTGGCGTATTTTCATCCTGCTTAAGACTCAGTGCGTACAAATTGTTGAGGGTGTTGAAGAAAAAATGGGGGTTAATCTGCTGCTTTAAAAGGCTTAACTCAGTGCTTACTTTTTCCTTTTCGAGATGAGCAAGATCATTGGCCTGTCGATACCATTCCAACAAGATAATCACCGGTACCGACAAGATCATAATCAGAAAAGGAGCTCCTCCCCGATCTTCTGGAAAGATTTGATTCGTAACTTCTCCCGAAAATAAATCTTCCTGAGCAATCGGCAACCACTGAAGGACCTGAAACAATAAGGGATAAAATATCAGAATGCAGGCCATGACGCCAAAAGCGTAGTAAACCAGCCCCCTCCGCTTCAATAAAACCGGAATCAAAAGGTAGTGATTCAGGTAGTAAAACAGGTAATACACCAGGCCGATCAAGTAGTACTGCACCCCCACATATAGCCATTGTGGAATCAACGCTAACCAGCTGAGGGGTTTTAACAAACTCACCTGTTCGGCCGCGGACAAGACCTCAATACCGCTAACAAACAGAGCAACTACCCCCACCAGAATCAGAATATACCGCTCTAAATGGGGACCAATACCCCAAATTGACCGCATTTGATCCCACTGCCAAAAGGATTGGGTTTGTAAATAAATCTCTAAAGCCAGGAAAAAGCCACTAATCAATAAACTCAATTGCTTTAGTCGAACCAGTCCACTT
>JBCDIO010000265.1:0-5619 GCA_038748815.1 Bacteroidota bacterium | reverse complement strand
GGTAGCCCTTGGCTTCATGTTTCTGCCCTGGACCCAGAATATTCAGGGCAAAGGAAAAGTAACTTTTTTGAAGCCAGAACACCGGCCACAAACTATTCATGCCACCATTGCCGGACGAATTGAAAAGTGGTACGTACAGGAAGGAGAGTTCGTGAAGAAAGGAGATACCATTGTGCACTTATCGGAAATTAAAACCGACTACTTCGATCCGGATATCATCAACCGAACGGGTAACCAGATTCTAGCAAAAAGTGAGTCCATCAGTGCCTATCAGTCCAAGATCAATGCCTTAGACCAACAAATCAACGGCTTGGAAGGTGAGTTGAAACTAAAGATGGAGCAACTTGATAATAAGATTGTCCAGCTAGAACTGAAAATCGAGGCTGATAGTATCGACCTCATTCGGGCAGAATTGGACCAAACGATTGCCCAACGGCAGTTGGACCGGACCCAAAATCTGGAGGAACAGGGAATTAAGGCGATTACAGATGTGGAAGATAAGAGCCTCAAAGCTCAGCAAAACCAAGCGAAGTATGTGAGTGCAACCAACAAACTGGCAACGACCCGGAATGAGCTAACGGTAACGAGGCTCGAAAAAGACCGGACGCTATTCGAATACCAACAAAAGATTGCGAAAACACAATCGGATAAGTTCAGTGCCCAATCTACCTTATTGGATACGCGAGCGCAGGTGGAGAAACTCAAGATTCAGGAAACCAATTACCGTAATCGCTCTAGCTTCTACTTCATCACGGCTCCTCAGGATGCTTACATCAACCAAGCCTTGGTGGTAGGTCTGGGCGAAACGGTGAAAGAAGGAGAAAAAGTAGTCAGCGTTTTGCCCGCCGATAACCAACTGGCGGTAGAAATGTTTGTGGACCCGATTGATCTTCCGCTTTTGGAAATCGGTAACCCGGTTCGCTTTTTATTTGACGGCTGGCCCGCTTTTGTATTTGCTGGATGGCCGGGCTTTACCTTTGGTACTTTTGAAGGTAATGTGGTGGCTATTGAGAATACCATTTCGTACGATGGGAAATTCCGGATTTTGGTCCAAGCAGATCCAGAAACGAAAGCCTGGCCCAAAGCACTACGGGCAGGATCCGGAGCTAGAGGAATTGCTCTGTTAAACCGGGTTCCTTTGTGGTACGAATTGTGGCGACAGCTAAACGGATTCCCGCCGGATTATTACGATAACGAAGTAACGGAAGATCCCAAGTTCAAAGCTCCGCTCAAAAACGTAAAGTAAATGAAGTTCCGCAATAACCCATGGTTCTTTTTGTGGATACTACTACTGCTGAGTAGTACAAGCCTGCATAGCCAAACAGCTGATACGCTGTTTTTAGGATTCCAGGATTTCCTCAAAGAAGTTGCACAAAACCATCCAATTGCTCAGCAAGCTGGTCTTTACCAAGAGCGTGCCGAAGCAGCTTTACTCTCCGCACGCGGGGGCTTTGATCCAATCGCTGAAGCTGGATACAAGCAAAAGAGCTTTGATGCAAAAAATTACTATCAATATCTAGACGGTGGAATTCGGGTGCCCACTTGGTGGGGTATTGAACTGACGGCAGGCTATATGCAGACCGACGGTATTTTTCTCAATCCAGAGGCTAATCTTCCGGATCTCGGCCAAGCATTTGTCGGTATCTCGTTCCCACTTCTGCAAGGATTCTTAATAGATGCGAATCGGGCTAACCTCAAGCAGGCAAAGACCGGCTTAGAAATGGCCCAACAAGACCAAACCCTGGTTTTAAATCAGCTCCTTTTCGATGCCGCCAATACGTACTGGAATTGGTACCAGACTGAAGTAGAATTTCGGATTATGGATCAGGCCTTAGCCCTCTCGCAGGAAACCTTCCGCGCCATTCGAGATTCTTATATTGCTGGCGACCGCCCGGCGGTTGACACTTTAGAAGCCTGGATTCAAGTACAAGATAGGCTCTACGCCCAACAACTATCAGAGGTGGCACTACAGATGGCTACGCTTGAGATGAGTCTTTTTCGCTGGGATGGTAATGGTCAACAAATAAATCCAACTTATACCTTAGTAACCAACAATTTACCTACAGAGATTGAAGCTAATGCTTTAAGCTCCTTTACGGTCAATCTGAACCTGCATCCGCAGTTAAGACAACTATTCTTGAAGGGACAAATTTTGGATATTGAACGTAGATTAAAAGTTGAGAAGTTAAAACCTAAATTATCGGCAGAATATCGATTAATTGCCAACCAATGGGATTTTGTAAATAGCCAGGTGACGGATGCCAATCCGTTGGTCAATGCACTATTGCTCGATAACTACACCGCCGGGCTCAAATTTTCGGTTCCGCTTTTTTTACGAGAAGCCAGAGGAGATTTGAAAATTACAGATGTGAAGATCCAGGAACTAGGATGGAAAGCCAGTCAAAAAACAGCCGAGTTGCGGACTAAACTTACGCAACAGGAACAGATGATTGCCGTTATGCGCGATCAGCAAGATCTCTTAGCTAATCAAGTACTTAATTACGAGCGGCTGCTATCATTGGAGCGACAAAAATTAGCAGTGGGGGAGAGTTCAATCTTTTTGATTAACTCGCGGGAAAATAAACTCATTGAAGCCCAGCTCAAGGAATTAAGCTTGCAAGTAAAAACCGTACAAAGCGTCCTTAAGTGGCAGACCACTGCCGCCCGCATGCTAGAGTGGTTACAATAAAAATGGCCGCAGTCAGAATGCAGAAAGTTTGTTATCTTCCGTATTCTGACTGTTTCTTTAAAATGAAAGTATGGCCAAACTCACCGTCCAATCCGGGAAAGGAAAAATTCGCCTCAAGAAGAGTAAAGAATTGGTTGGTCTAAAAACCAAAAACCAAAGTGAGCTCCAAGAAAAACCTTTCATTCAGGAAAAACACCTCGAACGTTTAGGCGGTTTCAATATCGTTCGACTCAATAAGAGCGGACGCTCTCTAGATAAGCGACTCGATCAGATTCGAGCAGACGATGATATCGATGTGGGCACCCACGTCTATGTAGCAGATGGCAGTGATAAACCTCTCGTGCCAACTGGAGAAATTGTAATCGTTTTCCACAATCTGGTAAGTGCCGAAGAACAAGCATTAGTACTGGACGAATTTCAGCTCGATCTGGTAGAACGGCGCGATTCGGAGCGGATCATTGCCAAAGTCACCGAACGGTCTCCCAACCCACTAAAGGTTGCTGCGGCCCTCGAGCGTATTTCAATGGTGAAGTTTGCAGAGCCAGACCTAGACACCCTCTTAGATGAATACGATTTCCGAGCTCCAAACGACGGACTTTTCAACCACCAATGGTACTTCCAGAATAATGGACAGGTTGTTGATGCTAACCATCGACTAAAAAGAGGGGCCGACGCAAAAATTCTCAACGCTTGGAAGCGCCTGGGTAATGCCGGTAGTAGCCGGGTAACTATGGCCATTATCGATAATGGTTTCGATACCAACCATCCCGATTTACGGGCTAAAGTAGTACGGCCTTTTGATTTATGGACCAATTCAAGTCGCTTAGTCCAAGGGGACACTCGCTTTACCCACGGTACGCCCTGTGCCAGCATTGCCCTAGCCAGTCAGAATGGAACTGGTATTGTAGGCGTTGCACCTAATGCCCGGTTTATGCCCGTCAGTGGGACCTCCTTTAGCTTGCGGGCTACCGAACAGATGTTTGATTACTGCATTCGAAACGGTGCCGATATTATTAGTTGCAGTTGGGGGACCACCGATCCTAATTTCCACCTAAATGCCATGAAAGAAGAAGCAATTGCCAAAGCCGCCCGACTGGGTAGAAATGGCAAAGGCTGCATCATCTTATTTGCGGCAGGGAATGAAGGGAAAGATCACTTAAGTTATTACGCAGCTCATCCAGATGTCATCGCGGTGGGTGCTTGTACTAGTCAAGATCAGCATGCGCCCTATTCTAACCGAGGGAGACAACTGAGCGTTTGTGCTCCATCGAACGGAGATTGGCCCGTTATTGCTGCCAAAGCTTGGTGGGATCAGGGAGAAAATCACCGTAATGGAGGAAACTTCCGGTTTTGGGCTGATGGCCGCAACCGCGGCCAACACTATAAACACTTCGGTGGAACGTCCGCTTCTACCCCTTTGGTAGCTGGTATTTGTGCGCTGATGCTTTCTGCTAATCCTGACCTTAGAGCCAGAGAAGTCAAAGAAATTCTACAACAAACGGCTGATAAAATTGGGAATCCTTGGGAGTATAGCCAAGGCCATTCGACCAAATACGGCTACGGTAGAGTCAATGCCGATCGAGCGGTCGCCGAGGCTATTCGTCGCCGAGAGTCGAGCCGACCCTTTGTCCAGCCGAATCCCACACCAAGCCCTACACCTACTCCAAGTCCAAGCCCCACCCCAACGCCAGTGACCAATACTGGAAATAGTGGCGTGCAAACGGGGGTATCTTCCGGAAAAGGATTGTTCCGATTTAGTGTACGCCGACAAGGGGCATCCGGTTTTGGTGTACAAATTGGTGCCTTCGGTAGTTACGGAAATGTATTGGTTCAAGCTGAGAAGATCGAACGCCTGTTTGGGGTTCCAGTAGTAGTGCAAATCACGGAGTCTGGTGGACGTACGGTCTATAAGATTGTTGCAGGTTCCTTTGCGGCAAAGTCCGAAGCGGATAATCTATTTAGTCGCATGCGCAGTCAAGGGTATAATGGATTTGTGCGAAACTTACGAGATTTTCAATAAAATTTATCAATAGTGGTATAAAGCGATCCTGTTTTGCTTTTCCGCTGTACACAGAAAGTCGCTAAAAGGCTTGAAGAGGATTCGATTCTTTCAACGAAAGAATTCAATCCATCAATGTATGACTGGCATATCAACCTAGTGCAGATTCGTAGTAGAAACTGGTTCTTATTTACGCACTCCATTAGTTTATTCACTTTTTTTATTGCCGCTGGTAGAATCCGAAAAAGTTCTCAGTTAGTGGCTGAATTCGAACAAGAACTTAGCCTTTTTATTATCCGTAACATTAGCGTAAAAGATGGCTATATAGAAAAGTTGATTCCTAGGAACAGCACCTATACCTTTGCTAAGGGTACGAACCGCTCCGTACTTGGCTCCATGAATGACTTTAAGTATCAGATCGAGTATTTCATCATTCATCGGGGAATTAGCTCTTACGAATCAAAAGATAAAATAATCCTATCCATAAATACCTCTCCTATGTCAGGGATCGGCTACCAATCACCACTTCCATTTTTACTAGAAAGAATAAATCGTTCTTAATCAACTCCTAGCGCCGTGAAATTAAGCCTTCATTCCTTTGAAGAAATGATCCCAGAAAAGATTATTGCCAGAGGATTCAACTACTATGAGCAGGGTCAAATAGTACACCTGAGGAAAACTGGAGAATACGAATTTTCAGCGTATGTTCAGGGAATGGGTGACTCTTACACCGTTTACGTATTGCTAGACGAAGCCCAGAACATTGTAGAACATCATTGCGACTGTCCATACGATTGGGGCAACCATTGCAAACACCTTGTCGCTGTTCTTTATTACCTATACGACTCCGAAATACATACAGTGGAATACTCGGTCGATGAAAATATACAAGAACTAAAGCATCATCTTGAGGCTTTCAATAAAGAGGAAT
>JBCDIO010000264.1:0-5632 GCA_038748815.1 Bacteroidota bacterium | reverse complement strand
TATGGCTTCGCAACCAGTTAAAAAATTGACCACACTCAAGTAATAAGTTCCTGAGTTATAAACAGAAGGTTCTAAAGTAGTCTCTTGGTTTATTGGCTCATCCGAAAACCAAAAGTAATTATATTCAGCTCCCATACTGGAGCCCGATCCATCTAATTGAATACTTCCAGAGACACATTGATAGATAGTGTCATTACCTGCAAAGACGATTGGAAGAGAAATGTCCGATATAATAGTGAGGCTATCAGTCTTTACACAATTACCAATTGGATTTGTTACTGTGAAAAAATATTGGCCAGGCTGGTTAATTAATACCTGTTTAGTATCACTAATTATATTACCAGAACTATCCTCCCAACGGAATAGGCCTATGTTAGGCTCTAAGTTGCTTTCTCCATCTAGTAATAAAGACGGATTTGGGCAGCTTAAGGTGCCGTCAGGTCCGGCAAACACTTGGAGGCTATCACAGGGTTTACAAGCAACAGTGGAAGGAGGAAGTACATCCTCTAATGGGTAATCTTGGGTAAGCAGGCAGCCGAAATCGTTCATATATTCGATCTGGAAGACGATACCGGTATCCGCAAGAATGGCAGCCGTATCATTTTGTATAGATTGAATGGCTGGGTTTGTTACCCAATTTATATTATTGATCGGACTTTGTTCAAACGATAAGGGTAAGTCGACGTTGCTTAAAAGGATAGAGTCAAATTGTATAGACCACCCAAAGATAAATCCGTTATCTACATTCCATAAGTCTTGTATTTCGAGCGACCAAGTCCCATTTAAAGGACATCCTTCTAAGTATGATAGAGAGTCGAAGGAGCGATAATCACCAGGAGGAAGGGTTCCCGGCTGAAAGATATTAGTATACTCTATCCAGGTCATTAGATCTGGTTCGTCCTTCCAAGTGTATTCAAATGGAATGCCGGGTACAGGGTCCCCCTCTTCATCTGATTCAACTGGGATACCCAAAAGCATGGTTCCTCCAAATTGGCCAACAAAGTTATGCAGGATAGCTTCTTGTCCGTTTGGGCAAATGATTCTAATTTCTAAGTCTCGCAAGAAAGAATGCTCCATAGACGCTGTAATAGATGTAAGGTCAGTGGAAGAAACTATCGCATTTTCGTCGAACTCGGTAACAAAAATATTGGTAAAATAACTCAGTCCAGTCCCATCAGGTAAGGGGAATGGAGAGCTATCATAAGCAAAGTAATCTACTGAGATATCGTTGCTTGCGGTATCAGGAAATAAGTCAACTATTTGATCAACACAGTAAGGAGTCGGAGTGGCCGAAAGAAGATTCGCAACTGGAGGACTATATACTATTATTAATAATTCCCAAGGGGCATCCTCAGCACATCCGAATGAATCAGTAATCCGTAATTTGACTTGGAACGCCCCCCCTTCGCTACAATTGTATATGAAAGATTGTCCTGTGGCTATAGGTACATTGTTCACCGTCCAAGTAAAGGTAGAGGTAGAGTCTGCTTGATCGTAAAAGAGGCCATTCTCTGGATAAAATCCGCTGGCGTCAATTTGCAATACATCCTCTTGGCATAAATAAAGAATGCTATCGCCAGCGGGTATTGCGGGATCCATTGAATCAATAACTGGAATAATAGCCTGGCATTGGGCAAGTCCTCGATTAGTGGAAAAGCAAACAATTAGTAAAAGAAGAAATAATGGTAGTGTTTTCACTGGTTTTGATATTTGGTCTACATAAGGTTGTCCTAAAAGTACAATACAGCTAGGTTTGTTTAATGAAATAGAGCAAGGATGAAGTCTGAATTTTGAACTTCCCAAAATTATTCGCTACCCGCCCTAGTTTTAATGTAGGCGGATAGCGAAGATTTACCGCAAGCTCCAAACCGTCCCTTTCTTCAAGGTTCCTCCGGAGCCTTGATAGCGCAAGGTAGCCGTCAGAAAATCTTCGTTGGGAAAGAATATATCGGTCAAGTTGGTTAAGCCATCGTCCGCAAAAAGCTCCACCGAAGCAACGTCAAAAAATAGGTGAACCTTCATTGTAGTATCGGACGTTAAGCGGGGAGCCACATGCATCTTCTCCGCAAACGCGGCCGAAAAATCCGTCTTCCCACTGGTCCGGCGATCGCTGTAGAATTGGTTTTGCCCGGCATCGTATCCAATCTCGTAGGTTTCCCCCAGACTATTGGCTAGCTCTATACTCCAGGCTCCTTCTTCGATGCCCAATTCTAGCATCATCTCGGTTCCTTCTGGGAAGAATGGAAGTTCTAAGGCGGGTGGGAGAGGGCCGGCTGGCAACTTATGACTCGCTTGGCGCAGGGAACTTAGGTTCGAAATAGGATTGCTGGCCAAGCGGGGACCAAGCCCGGTTTCTACTAGAGTCAAAGTGCGGGGCAGAGTCATGGCCGAACGCCATTCTTCCGTAGGAACGACCTGGGCGTAATCCCAGTTACTCATCCAGCCGATGAAGATCCGTTCATCGTTAGGGGCATTATCCCAGCTTACCCCGGCGTAATTGTCCCGGCCGTAGTCTAACCAAACGGCTTTTTCCAAATTTGGGCGCACGGCTTCGTCGGCAAACATGATTTGATCGACATGAATGTGCCCCCAACCACCGATGTTCGTATCAAAGATGCGGAGCTGAGCAGTCATACCTTGGTATTCGGAAACATCCCAGGCAATCCAGTTGAGCTTGTCGTTATTACCTCCGGCCGCATTGCGTACCATACGGCTATCTACCCACAGTTCCATACCCAGCTTGAGTTTGTCATTTCCGCCTCCAATCAGGAAGTTGATAAAGTCTCGTTCGATGGTGAAAGGGGGAGAAAGAAGTTCTCCCGTGGCCCCATCACCGCCGTGGAAACTGTTGAGCCAAGCTTGCCCCAAATACCCTTGGACGCCTTCTTGGTTTGGTAAGGTGCTAGTGGTAGGGGCGGCTCCAAAGGCCTCACCGCGCACGTCCCATTCTCCGAAACCGGATTCAAAATCTGCGAACTTGGTACCCGCGGGAATTTGCGCCTCTTCGGTACCGAAAGCCTGGGCAAAGGTTGAGTCTAAAGTGAAGGTGGTTCCATCGAATTGGCCTACAAAGTACTGAGTGCCAGAACCACCATTGGAGCTGCCTGGATTAATACTCAATAACAGTATCCAGTAACGTTTCTGGCTACCAGATAGGGTAATCGGAAAAAGGTCCGGACATTCCCAGACTCCAGCGTGCGATCCCCATTCTTTCCCAAAGTCGCTGAGGTAGGTCCACTCCAATAGATTATCCGAGCGGTAGATTTTGATATGATCCCAAGCTGCGAGGACACAGAGCCACTGTTGATGTTCCTCGTCCCAGATTACTTTGGTGTCTCTGAAATCCCGAATGCCAGGATTCGGGATGACTGGGTTGTTTTCATATTTCGTCCAGGTGCGACCTTTATCATTACTGTAGGCAATACCCTGGTATTGGAAGTCGATGTCGCCCGCTTTTTCACCAACCGGATCGTGGTAAGTAAACATGGCTATCAGGGGGGGATTCCCATTCTGCCCCAAACCGCTGGTGTTTTGATGGTCAACTACGGCTGAACCCGAAAAAATGTAACCTAATTTATCTGGATAAAGTGCGATGGGTAAATGTTCCCAGTGGATTAAATCGGAACTTACCGCATGTCCCCAATGCATCGGGCCCCAAACGGTAGAATCGGGGTAGTGCTGATAAAACAAATGCCATTCTCCTTCGTAGTAGACCATACCGTTGGGGTCATTCATCCACTGGCTAGGAGGAGAGAAATGAAAGCGTGGGCGATGTTGCTCGTAACTGACTACTGGAGTAGGAGTAGGTTTTTTTTCTACTTCCGGTTGGCAGCTCCCCAGCATAATACCCAGACAAAGACAGGCGATTTGTTTTGGCTTAAAACCCATGACTCGTCGTTTTAGGGAATGAGTTTTTTCTGTAAATCTTCCAAGGAGACTCCTTTCGTTTCTGGCATCATGAAAATTACGAACAACAGTTGCAAAACCATCATACCGGCAAAGAACACGTAGATGGCCCATTCTATTTCTGCACTTTGTAACCAAGCCATGATGGGGAGAGTGACCATCGTAATTAGAGCGGCAAAAACCCAGTGAGTACCGCTTCCCAAGGACATACCGCTATCGCGTACCGAGTTGGGGAAAATTTCTGAAATGAATACCCAGATGACCGCTCCCTGTCCAATGGCGTGCGAGGCGATAAATCCGCAGATAAAGACGATGACCAAGGTTCCTTCGGCCCCGGTCAGAGCGGCCCAGGCCACCCCCAACAAGAAGGTGATGTAACCAACACTACCAATGAGCATCAATTGACGGCGGCCAAGGCGGTCAATCAGATACATACCCAGAATGGTGAAGAGTAAATTGACCACTCCGATGGGAACGGACGCAAGGAGCACATTGGCGGGGTCGATGCCCATGCTTTCGAAAATGCGGGGAGCATAGTATAATACAAAATTGATCCCGGAAAGCTGGTTGAAAAAGGCGAGTAAAAAAGCCAATAATATGGGCCGATTGTATTTGCCAGAAAAGAAGTTACCGGACTCTTTCTGGTTGACCGATTCGTGGATCGCGGCGATCTGTTCGTCGAGAGGCGTAGGGTTATCAATTTGGGTCAGAATGGCGCGAGCGGCGGCCTCATCATTACGCTCCAGTAATAACCACCGGGGACTTTCTGGAATACTCAAAACCATGAGTACATAAGCCTCAGCTGGGATCCCTTCAACGCCAAGCATCCAACGCCAAGCGTTTTCATCGAGGTATTGCCCCAGGAAGTAATTGGAGAGGTAGGCTACAAGGATTCCGAAGACCAAGCTAAACTGGTACAAAGCCACCAAGCGTCCGCGACGTAGAGCAGGGGCAATCTCAGTAATGTAGATCGGCGCAGCTACCGAAGAGGCACCAACACCCAGCCCCCCAAGGAAGCGAAACACCGAGAAACTGTAGGGATCTGGAGCGAGCCCGGAGCCAACGGCCGAGACTAAGTATAAAATACCGATCCAGAATAAGGTTTTCTTCCGGCCATAGCGATTACAGGGAATCCCGCCAAAGAGTGCACCGATGACTGTCCCCCAAAGGGCCATAGACATAATGAAGGTAGAGTGAAACCAAGGGGACGTACCCCATAAGTCTTGAATGGGTTGGTCGGCCCCAGAAATGACAATCGTGTCGAAACCAAAGAGAAAACCGGCTAGAGAAACCGTGATGGACCAGGATAGCAGCTTGCTACTGTTCATACCGTACTGTTTTTCGTTTGTTTTGGATCCCTGAAAAGGGAAAGGAAGATACGGATTCTGGGCAAAAAGGCGATTCTTTCTGAACGAAGGCTTGGACGCACGTAGGGATTAGAGTACCTTTTGGAAAAGCAATCAAGCCAATCTATGTTTTATTCTGATATTGAAACTTGGTCGCTCGACCGCCTTCGCTCATTACAAAGCCAACGCCTCCGTGACTTGGTACAGCGCCTACACCAGCAAGTTCCTTTTTACCAAAAGCGATTTGCAAAGTATGGAATCCATCCAACAGATATCAAAGGGATTGACGATTTACACCGCTTACCTTTTACCCGTAAAAACGACCTGCGGGATCATTATCCGTTTGGGCTTTTTGCGAGTCCGATGGAAGAAGTACGTCG
>JBCDIO010000263.1:0-5648 GCA_038748815.1 Bacteroidota bacterium | reverse complement strand
GTTTGAGCCCAGAGTAGTGAATTGCTTAGTAAGCATAACAGAAGTAGACATTTTTTCATTTTACGGAATTTTGTGGTTTTTGAAGTATTTATTTAACCTTTCTAAAATACGCAGAATTACCAACTGACTGGCACGATTGTTACCACTTGAAGAGAAAACATAATAGTGCCAGTCGAAGTATCGAAACGAATTTTCATCGGTTAAAAGAAGTTTGTAGCTGTGCATAAGCTTGTATTATTTCTAGCAAAATACCCTTTTCAAGGAATTGACTTTTCGTTTTCATACCTGCCTTTTTTGATCTAGTCAACCAATGGAATTTAGTTTTATAACTAGTTCATTATAATATGTTTACCGATAATGTTTCCTGGATATATTCGGTTGCGTCAACCCTTTTTTTTGTCCTAAGTGAGGGACTTTCCAGCATCTCCTAACCTAATTTCAGAGCGTCAAAATTTTATTCAGCATTCCAGACTGGATGCCGTAGGCTTTTCTGTTCGCCTACGAGATTTCAGAATGTTGTTCTTAGATCAAACCAAGCTACTATGAAATCCAAATTATTACTTTTAGTATTGCTGAGCCTGTCCACCGTCTTGGGGGCTCAGACCGCCCAAATTACGGGTAAGGTGACGGACGCCGCCGGAGACCCTCTGATAGGTGCTACCATTCTGGCCGAAGAAAATAATACAGGTACTTTAACCATTGAAGATGGATCCTACGATTTGCGGATTGCTCCAGGCTCTTATACCCTGGTGGTTAGTTACGTAGGGTACCAATCGCAGAAAATGAGCGTAACCCTCTCCGCTAATCAAAAGGAAACGATCAATTTTCTGTTAGAAGAGGGAACGCAATTAGATGAGATTGTGGTTTCTGCTTCTAAACGTCCAGAAAAATTGACGGAAAGCCCAGCTACCATTGAAACTATTTACGCCCAGCAAATTGAACAATACGCCGGAAACCCCGCCGAATTGATCGCTCGCCAGAAAGGAGTAGACTACTTCCGGGCCGGTATTGCCGCTCCGGCTTTCAATATCCGTGGATTTAACTCCAATTTTAATGCTAAAAACCTCCAAGTAACCGATGGCCGCTTCTCTAGCCTGATTGCTACTGGTCTTCCATTGGGTCCTCTAAATACCACAATTAAAGAGGACATCGAGCGGGTGGAATTAATTCTTGGACCAAACGCTACCCTGTATGGACCCAATGCGCACAATGGCTTACTAAATATTATTACCAAGGATCCTTTTACGACTCAAGGAACGACCATCGCCATTAACCCCGGGGTGAACGGCGATGGAAACTCCTATTTTTCGGGACGCTTGCGCCATGCGCAAACCATCGGTGATAAGTTCGCCTTCAAGGTAACTGGCGAATTCTTAGACGCCACCGAATTTGAATGGGCCGACTCGGTATTTATTGATCGCGTCGGTGCCTTTGACTCGCTCGGAAATGTAATCGGCGATGGAGTCAGAGAAGGATACGAAGAATTTCAGTTGGACCCCAGTGTGAATTTCTTACGCGCCGAAGCTGGATTATTTTACCGTCCAACGGATGCCCTGGAAGTGAACTTCAATGTAGGGCACAGTAACAGCACCTATCTATCACCCACAAACGTTGGTCGTAACCAAATCAAAGATTGGCGAGTAACTTATTATCAGTTGAAGTTTTCGGGCGACCACTGGTTTGCCCAGACCTATTTGACCCAAAGTAGAACCGATAGTACCTACTCTATTGATGACCGGACCAAAGCGTATTACGGAGGTATCGATGCCGGATTAAGTGAGGCAGAGGCTACCGCGAATTCCTTCAATACCGGGGCTTTGTTCCAAGATAATTCTCGGCGGGTTAATGCCGAATTCCAATACTACAACACCTTTGGAAACTTAAACCTCGTTGCGGGTGCTCAATACCAGTTGGACCAAGCGAATAGCTTAGGGACGTATCTATTGGATGAAAACGAAGATGATTTTATCAACGTTGGTCAGTACGGTGGTTATGCCCACTTGACCTATGACTTCGGAGGAGGCTTCCGTGCTTTGGCCGCTGCCCGGGCTGATTATCACGATATCTACGAGTTCAATTTCGTTCCTAAACTAGGGCTACTCCGCATTGGTGATATGGGAACCTGGCGGTTGACCTATGGACAAGGAATCGCAGCACCAACCATTCTGAACATGTTTGGTGACTTATTTGGTGGTTTGATCCTAGGTAACGCAGAAGGATTTACCTTGGCAGATGGTACATTGATTGAGAAGCAGCGAGTAGAGCGCATTCAAACGATTGAAGCCGGTTACCGCGGTCAGTTGGTAAAAGATAAGCTGTTCATCGATGGGAATGCCTACTTCAATATTTCCCGAGACTTCCTCAGTCCAGTTACCGTTGTTGGGGTTACTACCCGCCGAGGAGACGAAGCTATTCAAGACGTACAATCTTTATTCTCAGTCTATGGAGGTCTAGTAGCCACTTACATCAACTTTGGGGAGGTAAATACCTACGGTGCAGACTTAGGGCTAACCTATTATTTCACCCCAGAATGGAGTATCAATGCGAACTACTCTTTCTTTGATTGGTCCGTTGATGAAAACGATACAGAGAATGACTTCAATAACGATGGAACGGTAAATTTCTTAGATATTCTAGTCAATGCCCCGACCCATAAAGCCAATGCTGCCTTAAATTATCAGGGAGAAAAGTTCTTTGGTTCTGTATTTACGCGTTGGGTGCAAGAATTTGATTATTTCTCTAGCTTCCAGATTGCTTCTCGGACGTACGAAGACTTGACTTATCGGGGGGTACCCATTGTGGAAGATGCCCGTTCGGCGGACTCGTACAATTACGGGCCACTGGGTGGTTTTGTTACCGTTGACCTGAATCTCGGCTATCGGTTCAATGATATGTTTATGCTTTCGGCAACGGCGTCTAACTTGTTTAATACCGAATTGCGAGAGTTTACGGCCGTGGCACCTACCCGTGGCTTGTACATGCTCGAATTGCGGGTGGATTTACCAGCAGTTGGCAAAAAATAGAAAATCATAATTGATTCACTTTCTCCTTCAAGGCTCCCTGTTTTGGCAGGGAGCCTTTTGCCGTACAAATCAAGCGGTTTTTGTACCTTTCTTAGAATCTTTTAATCAACCTGTATGGGCACTCCTTCACTGGCTTTTTCAACTTCGATTGTCCTCGCTTTATACGCAGCATTAATTCTCTTCTTTGTGATTCGCGGAGCATTGCGCATTAAAAATATGAGTGATTATGCCGTAGGGAGTGTACAATTCTCACCCGTCGTAGTGGGTTTGTCGCTAGCTGCTTCGATTACTAGTGCGGCTACCTTTATTATTAACCCCGGGTTTATTGCTCTTTATGGCTTGAGTGGTATTCTGGCTCTAGGGGTGGTTTTGCCTATCGGTGCTTTTATTTCCTTAATTGTCCTTACTAAAAGCTTCCGCAAATATGGGTCAACGGTGAAGGCTCTAACCATGGCGCAATGGATTGGTACCCGCTACGGAAGTAAGTACTACGCCTTCTTTTTTGGGGTTCTTTCCTTGTTGTTGATCACCTTCATCGTATTGATCTGTGTTGGGATGACTAAGGTTATGGCAAAAGCCCTCGGTGCCGAAGAACTCTACGTACTAATCGGTTTAGTAGTTTTTGTCTTTGGGTATATGATGTTCGGTGGAGCCAATTCGATGGTGTATACCAATACGATACAGGCGGTCCTTATGTTAATTGTGGCCTTTATTTTACTGGGCTCTGGCTACGAACACTTTAAAGATGGGGTAACCGGCTTTCTGGCTAAATTAGAAACCATTGACCCCTTATTAGTTCAATGGACGAATCCGGAAAGTTTTCTTTTTCGAGATTATTTTGAAATCATTTTCTGTTCTTTGATCGTTGGGATCGCGGTTGTCTGCCAACCCCACATTATCACTAAGTCTTTATTGTTAAAGAATGACCGGGACGTGAATCGTTACCTAGTAGTTGGCATTATCGTGGAGATTATTTTCTTCTTGGTCATTATTGCTGGCTTGTATGCGCGTATCCGCTTCCCCGACTTAAGCGTAGATGGAGAAGCTTTGAAGATGGACGGCATTATTTCGGCCTATGTAGTCCAAGAATTCCCCGTTTATGTAGGATTAATCGTTATCGTAGGATTATTATCGGCGGGTTTATCTACGCTGGAGGGACTTATTCAATCGGTTTCGACCACGATTACGGCCGATATTATCAAGCCCTTAACCGGCGATTGGTTAGCCGACACCGATGCTGGTAATCGGAGGGGAATCTTTTTGAACAAAGTCGTTATCATTGCGCTGGGACTGGTTTCTATTTGGTTGTCGTACGATCAGTTGGTCAACCCTAGTCTAAGTGTAGGCATCTTTGCGCAGAATGGGGTATATGCTTATTTCTCGGCCGCTTTTGTTCCAGTACTATTGGGTATTTTCTTCCAAGATGTACCAAAAATGGCACCGATTGCCGCCAGTTTAGTCGCAATCGTTGTGCACTTTTCGGTGTACTACGGTGGGATCGGCCCTTATATGCAAGGAGCGGTCAAAAATCCGGCTATAGCCGCTACCTTTGCGATTTTGGCGGCCCTGACCACTGGGGCTATTTTGTACGCAGTTGCCCGGCCTAAAACTGCCTAACGATGAACGTAGCCTCCCGTTGGGATTTTAACTATTCGTACCCTTATGCGGTTGATCGGTACCCGATCGAACCAGGCGATTATAACATTGCCTACCGTTGGGTAGGAGATGCTAAGCTTCCCGTTGCGCTTTTAATCCATGGCTTAGGCTCGTATATGCGTGCCTGGGATCCGGTTCTTCCGATTCTAACGGCTCATTTTCACTGTTTAGTGGTTGATCTTCCATTCTATGGCCTATCGCATGGGCAGTACCGCCCGATGGGTATGTCTGACTTTGGCGAGGCTCTATTTCAATTGCTAGATGGACTAGAGGTCAGGGATCCAGTGACCCTTATTGGACATTCAATGGGTGGGCAAATTGGTCTGCAGATGGCCTTGGAGACAACACATCGCATAAGTCGCCTTTTCTTGGTAGCCCCGGCTGGATTAGAAACGTTTTCCAAGGCAGAATCGGATCGGATCATTGAATTCTATCAGCCGGAAGTACTGGCAAAGATTAGCCAAGCGGGTGTTTTACAGAATTTTCATCGCTGTTTTTATAGCTTCCCAGATTCGGCCCAATTCATGGTAGATGATCGCCTGAAATTACGGGCGGAAAATTCACAGTTTCTACTGTTTTTAGAGCAATATTGCAATTGTCTAAAGGCTATGTTGGAAGCTCCGATTTACGAGGATTTACCCACTATCAAGCAGCCGGTGGGTATCTTTTTTGGCCTGGATGATCAATTTATTCCAAGTCCATTACTGCATCCTGATTGGGATTTACGATCCTACGTTTCAAAGACCGCCGAGAAACTAAAAAAGCCTTTCTTGTACTTCACCGATTTTGCCGGTCACTTTCCCCATTGGGATCGTCCAGATTCTTTCCAAAAAGGCCTTTTAGCGTTCCTTTCTGAAGCTTAGGTCAAGGGTATACTGACGTATAATTAATATGCTGTAAAACAAGTTATTACATTATTTTTCGAAAAAAATAATTATTGAGTCAAGCCTATATATTGTCGATGATAGG
>JBCDIO010000262.1:0-5651 GCA_038748815.1 Bacteroidota bacterium | reverse complement strand
TGACTACGGGTAAGTGATGAATAGGATATTGGGCGAATAATTCGACGGCGATAGAAACCGGATCATCCGGCCCAACGGTTAGAACCGGAGTACTCATTACTTCTTCTACGCGTGTCCATCCTAAGTTGGTCATAACTATTTAATTTTTGGATTATTCATTAGGTAGCACTTGGCTAAATGCCAAAGTCAAAAGATCGTGGCTAGTAACTATACCCAGTAATTCCCCATCATCTACGATGGGTAATGCGTGGAACTTATTGGCTAGAAAAATATCTGCCGCCAAGCCTACGGTATCGTCTGGTGCCAGTGCTAAAGGATATGCAGTCATGATGTTGTGAGCTTGCCAGAAGGTAGGCTCTATTTTTGTAAGCGTAGCTGCTGCCATTTTGCTAGACAGCAACTGATAGGTCTTTTGGAGGTCCTTTCGACTAATAATGCCGGCCAATTGATTCCCATTATTGACCACTGGTAGGTGGTGAAATTCGTGATTTTCAAAAAGCTGCTTGATCTCAGCCAAGGAGGTATCTAGTTTAACCGTTACCGGTTGTGGTGTCATAATTTGATCAACGGTTGTCATACGGTGTTGCTTTTGGTTAAAAATAGGGGCCACCTGGGTGAGGTGACCCCTCCCTTTATTTAATCACCCGTGATGAGTATCTAAACCCAAGGTCGGGATTCAGTGGAGAAGAATCTCTGCGCTTCGTCAATGCTTTGAATGATATTAGACAGGGAGAGGGAGGAATAAAAAAAGCCAGGCCTCGGGCCTGGCTTAGACAATCGTTTATAGTTTACCTATTATGGCTAACCGACACAATGCGGTTTGGTATGTTTTCCCTGCGAGCAGGAGGACTTTATGCCTGATCGTCCGTATGAAAGACAAGCAGTGGCAAGGTAGTCGACAAGGCTATCTTCTTACTGACACTTTGGTGTATCAGTTTGTTCCAGAAGCTTCGGTGTTTTGTAATGACAACGGCTAAATCAGCTTCTTTATCGGCGCACTGAGCCAGGATACCCTCTACCACGGAAGCCCCTTGCACATTCTCCAATGTGATAGGCACCGCCGGTGGTCTCCCGGAGAACAGAGCCTCTAAGATCTGTTCCTGTAAAAGATTAGAGTGGTCGTCTTCTTCCTTTACGTGGATGAAGTGGATGCTAGACTGAAAATACTCAGCCAATTCTAACACCTTATCGAATGAACCGGGATCAATAGATTCGTAATTGGCGGCGTAAACGACTTTTTTAAAAGGAGTAAACTCACTGCCCTTGGGGACTAGTAGTACCGGGCAATGGGCATTTTGGGAAACACTGCTAGAAACGCTTCCAAAGATATTTTCTAGTACTCCATGCTTACCCGTAGTACCCATTACGACCATAGAAACTTCTTTGGTCTTGGTTAAGCGAACAATCTCCTCGACGGCAATACCCAAAATGGCTTCGTAGCTGACTTTGGTGCGCACGCTTATGGGGCCTTCGTCCTCATTGGGGTGCAACTGACTAAATTTTCGCAGCCGATCCGTCGCGATGTTGAAATTCTCTTGCATCGGCTGTACGATGACCGGCTGATCAGGATCAAAGGCAGGGGCATAACAATGTACCAAGCGTACCTTGGCCTGGTATATCTTTGCGAGTTCTAAGGCATACAAATAAGCTCGACGGGAGCAATCCGAAAAATCTACAGGTACCAGAATAGTATCCATATGCCAATTAATGGTTCGATTGAGTAAAAATTGCCGTAAATGATGCTCCACCTCTTCACTGCTTGGAACGTCTCTCTCAAACAATATCCGGTCATTGGCAATCAAGGCAGGAGTACCACTAATGTTGTAGCGGATAAGTTCATCGATCTCCGTTACGGCTACTAGATGCACTGGACTACCCAAAGCCCGGGCGGCTTGTAGTACATTCTGCCTTAATTGCTGCGTCTTTTTATGGCCTTCAATTCCAAGAAGGTGCAATTCAATCATTTACTAAGCATTTATCGAGGAATAATCCTCAAGGGTAACAGGGGTTTCGAGAACCATTTTGATGATATCAAAAGTAGTGACAATACCCACCAGCTCATCGTTATCGACAATTGGTAACGCATGGAAACGGTTTATTTTAAATACCTCTAGGACATTTCGGATCATCTCCTTGCTATCGACTTTAGCCAAGCCCTTCGTCATAATCTCAGAGGCTTTCCAGGAGTCTAGGCGAATTCGTTCTAAATACTCGTCGGCTTCTGATTGACTAAATCCATGTAGAAAGTGAAGGAAGTCGGATTTACTGATCATTCCCACGATCTCCTTGAAGCTGACCACGGGGATATGATGAATGTTGTTCTCCGCAAAAATGGCCTTCACCTTTTCTAGGGAATCATCCTGATTAACGGTAATCAGGCTGTCGGTCATAATAGAGCTAATGGGAGCAAGGATATTCATGATGTATCTGTTTTGTTGGTTCCGAATACAAGCACAAGTTGGGTTTTTAGAAGGTCGAAGATGATGACTTTTGTCACTGTGTAGATTTGATTTATTTCATTCACGTTAATATTTTCCGTTACTTAGTTTTGTGTATGAAATCAGGCTTGCCCTAGTTCTAACCCATTGACTCTTTTATGGAAGAAAACCTTCTCCGACTGCGTGCGGTCATTGCTTCGGCCATCGACGGAATCATCACGATCGACGAAAGAGGAATCATTGAAACCTTCAATCCGGCCGCTTCCAAGATCTTTGGCTACCAACAGGAAGAGGTAGTGGGGAAGAATGTGAGTGTGCTGATGCCAGAACCGTACCAACGGGAACACGATTCTTACCTCGACAACTACCATCGAACAAATCGTCCAAAGATTATCGGCATCGGGCGGGAAGTGAAAGGCAAAAAGAAGGATGGTTCCGTTTTTCCTTTGCGCTTGGCCGTCGGGGAGGTTCGACTGGAAGAAAAACGAATTTACACCGGGGTAATCCACGATTTAACCACGGTTAAGAATGCGGAGGCTCGCATTCTGGCCCTGAATGCTGAACTCGCTTCTAAGAATGAAGAACTGGAGGAAAAGGTCGTGGAACGCACCGAGAAGTTGGTGAATGCAGTCAATAAACTACTAGCCATCAATAAAAAGCTGGAATCGGAAGTTACCGAGCGGCAAAGTATCCAACAAGAACTGGAAGTCAACCAAAAGGATCTTCGGGAGTCTCTAGAAAAGGAGAAAGAACTGAGCGAACTAAAATCGCGCTTTGTCAGTATGGCTTCCCACGAATTTAGAACGCCTTTAAGTACGATTCTCTCATCGATCGAACTCATCGAATCGTACCGGAAAGAGGAACAATTGGGCAAACGACAACGCCACATTGAGCGGGTTAAATCCTCCGTTAAAAACCTTACGGGCATTCTCAATGATTTTCTATCCCTCAGTCGATTGGAAGAAGGGAAGATTGAGCCCCAGTGGGAGGAATTTGTGCTAGAGCACTTTTGTCATTCGGTACTGGATGAGATGAATAGCATCCTCAAGGAGGGCCAACGGATGGATTTTTCTGGGAAGAATTTGAATCGTAGGGTACGGCTAGACAAAAAGATTCTGCGCAATATTCTCCTCAACCTACTCTCCAACGCCATTAAGTATTCTCCGGAGAATAGCCAGATTGAATGTAAAGGGGAAATGGAGAATGATCAGCTACAGATTTGGGTGACCGATTACGGAATTGGCATTCCAGAAGATGAGCAAGAGTACTTGTTTACTCGCTTCTTTCGGGCCCGCAACGTAGAAAATATTAAGGGCACCGGGCTGGGGTTGAATATTGTCCGCCGCTACGTGGAGCTGCTAGGCGGGGATATCGCCTTTGAAAGTAAGATGGGGCAGGGAACAACCTTCCATCTAACCATACCGATTGAAAGTATTCCTTCAACCTAAAAAGTGGTGGATTTCAGGGCCACAGGAAATCTGCCAAGGGTAGGCTTTAGCATGACCATTAAGTACTTTGTGAACTAAGTAAATGAATATTTTGACCGAGGAAATTTTTGTTCAGATCAAGGCGCGCAAGCTCGTAGCCATAGCTACGAAGGCGAGTACGTAACGATGAGCTGGGCAAAAAGACCCCGTCAAAATGTTTAGAAATGTAGGTTACAAAGTATTAAAATCCAACTATGAAAAAGATACTGATAATAGAAGACAATCAGGAGGTCCGAGAAAACCTAGAAGAAATCCTAGAGCTTTATGGATACCAAACCATTGGTGCTCTTAACGGTAAATTAGGCGTCGAACAGGCCCTGGTACACCAGCCAGATCTTATTCTCTGTGATGTAATGATGCCAGAACTAGATGGATTTGGAGTACTCAATATTCTGAGTAGAAAGGTAGAAACAGCCGGTATTCCATTCATTTTTCTGACCGCCAAATCGGAGAAAGAAGATTTTCGCCGTGGCATGAACTTAGGTGCCGATGATTATATCACCAAGCCATTCTACAAGGATGAACTTTTACAAGTGGTCGAAACACGCTTGGCTAAAGCAGAACGTCTACGGGAAGCCAAAGGCGAGGGCGAAGAACCATTGTCTGCTTTTATCAACGAAGCCCGCGGGTACCAAGAATTACAGAAATTATCGGATGAACATCAATCTAAGTCCTTTTCTAAAAAGGAGCACCTCTTTCGAGAAGGGGACTATCCACACTATCTATACTATGTGAAAGCTGGTAAAGTGAAAATTTATAAGACTAATGATTTTGGTAAAGAACTGATTATCAACATCTGCCAGCAAGGTGATTTTATAGGATACACGACGCTCATTAAGGAGGGGTACTTTGATTTTTCAGCTACCGCATTGGAAGAAAGCCAAGTTGGGCTTATCCCCAAAGAAGATTTCTTCCAGTTGTTGTACAGCAACCGGGATGTAGCCTCTCAGTTCATTAAACTATTGGCCAATAATATTTCGGATAAGGAAGAACAATTACTCAATCTAGCCTACAATTCCGTGCGCAAACGCGTGGCAAACGCCTTACTATTATTGCATGACCGCTACCAAGAGGAAATGAGTGAACGACCGATTAAAGTCTTGCGAGAAGATTTAGCCAGAATTGTGGGCACCGCCAAGGAGAGTGTCATTCGCATGCTCACCGAATTTAAGGAGGACGGCTACATCGAAATCACCGATGGCAATATCCGGATTTTGAATTTGCAGAAACTCCGCAATATGCCCGGGTAATAAAAAAGCTCCCGCAGTAAGCGGGAGCCATATTCATCCTTGATTTCCTGATCTAATTTTTATTTATTTCTATCCCTTTTTGCTGACTCCTACCCCTAATAGAGCGGATAGGAAAATGGGGAGGGCAAAAACGGCTAGCCACCAATTCTGGGTAAAACCAGCGATAAAGATGAGCCCCATCATGAGGTAAAATCGCATCAACAAAGAGCCTAGGCTTAGATTAAATGGTTCCATATCTATAATTCTTTCGGGTGAATTGTTATTGATTGTATGCCTCAAAGGTAGGCCCTCCGAGAAGCCTTCCCGAGGACATTTATCACCGCCTAGGCTGAGTTTTGTCAAGTGAACTTTATACCGTCCGCCGACCTACCAATATTGTTTGTATATATCATCTTTCTATAATTTATCGTACTTTCAAGTTTAGTACTTTGTGACCTATGTAGATGAATATTTTGACCGAGGCGTTTTTTGTTCAG
>JBCDIO010000261.1:0-5655 GCA_038748815.1 Bacteroidota bacterium | reverse complement strand
GCCCGATTCTTCAATGGAACGAATTGGGATGGAATGGAAGATGAAGAAGGAATACCTAGGAAGAACAATTTCTTGTACCTGATTAGGTAATAAAAATGCGCAAAGGCTTTTCCGAAAAGGAAAAGCCTTTGTCTTTAAAGAGGCTCAAATATCTTGGCCCTCCCATAACTTTGTAGTAGTATTGCAGCAAACAAGCCAAGTATGAAATCAAAACGTCAGCGCATCGTCGCAGGAAACTGGAAAATGAATAAAGATTACGAACAAGGCCGGGAGTTGGCCCTGCAAGTAGTCGATAAATTGCAACCTAGCGAGGTGAAGGTGGTTTTATGTACTCCCTACGTACATATCAAGTCCATCGGGGTGATGACCAAGGATATTCACAACCTTTCTGTGGGGGCACAAAACTGCCACCAAGAAGATGGAGGTGCTTACACCGGAGAAATTTCGGCGAGTATGTTGAAATCGCTAGGTACCGAATACGTCATTCTGGGGCACTCCGAACGACGTGAATACTTTGGTGAAACGGATGCACTGATCGCAGTAAAACTTGGTAAAGTATTGGAGCACGGCATGTTGCCCATCTACTGCTGCGGAGAAAAGTTAGAGATTCGGGAGGCTGGCACGCACTTAGATCTAGTGAGTCAACAGATGGCCGAAAGTATCTTTACCCTAAGTGAAGAAGATTTCAAAAAGGTGGTGATCGCTTACGAACCCGTTTGGG
Organism: Bacteroidota bacterium; assembly: GCA_038748815.1. Taxonomy (GTDB): domain Bacteria; phylum Bacteroidota; class Bacteroidia; order Chitinophagales; family Saprospiraceae; genus JBCDIO01. The sequence continues at coordinate 4,934 of JBCDIO010000261.1, read as the reverse complement.
CAATCGGTACCGGAAAAACGGCTTCCCCAGAACAAGCTCAGGAAATGCACGGGGCCATCCGGGGGCTGATCGCGAAGCAATACAATGAAGAAGTGGCCGAGGCGACAACCATTTTATACGGGGGTAGTGTGAAGCCAGGGAATGCCAAAGAGCTGTTCGCACAGCCAGATGTTGACGGTGGGCTGATCGGCGGTGCTTCCTTGAAGCCAGATGATTTTATCTCCATTATCAATTCTTACTAAGAGTACCAGGAAACAAGCTCTAAGTCGATAATATCGGGTCGCAAATAAGTGGTTTGTCACTAATTTGGATAAATATCAACATTTGGTGTAGTAAATATGATCAAAATGTTTAAATTTGCTGCATTAGTTGATAGTATTGCCTATGCCAAGTGTAGTTACCGAACGGTTTATCAAGTGTCACAATAAATTACGAGAAGAAAACCGAGTACGCTCCAGTCGCCAATTCGCGCTGCAACTCGATTATCTTCCGCAGAGCCTTAGTGAAATCATCAAAGGGCGGCGAGATGTAACCATCGAGCTCTTGCGTAAAGCCGTAGAAACCTATAAAATCAATCCAGTTTATATCTACACCGGAGAAGGACCGATGTTTATGAGCGACGAAGACCATACCAGTTTTCGGGTGCTCACCATTGTGACCGATTCTCAGGACGACGAACGTATTGTACACGTGCCCGTGCCCGCCCAAGCAGGCTACGTGAGTGAGATGTCTGAGCCCACTTTTATCAATGAACTTCCTTCTTTTACCCTACCAGACTATAAGTATCGAGTGGGCACGCACCGCTCTTTTGATGTTTCGGGAGATAGTATGGAACCCACCCTTTTTGAAGGGGACAAAGTCGTCTGTAGCTATCTAGAACCCACCCTTTGGGAGAATGCCATTAAGGATAACTACGTCTACGTCGTGGTAACCAGAGGAGATGTCCTAGTCAAACGTTTAGGCAACTTTATCAAAGACGAAAAAGAGCTAGAACTACGTTCTGATAACGAATTTTACAAGCCCTATCGGGTGCCTATCAGTGATGTGCGGGAGGTCTGGTACGTACGTGCAAAAATTAGCCCTTTTCTGCCTTCACCTAGCAACGTACAGATCCTACTACACGCCGAGGTGCGGGAGTTAAAGAAGATCATTCAGCAACAATCGGAAACGATCTCAGAGTTATCTAAGAACATGCAACTTCTGATGCGCCAGAACGGCACTTTCCCTAATCCAGAATCTTAAAGACACCATGCGTAAGAATATCGTTGGCACGATGCATTATCAGGATCTAGGCCCCGGCTTTTGGGGGATTAGTGATGCCCGAGGAGAAAAGTATCGGCCGGTCACTGTTCCGAAAGACTTAGAGAAAGAAGGCTTACGAGTCGAAATGACGGTGCAGATCGTCCAAGAGGAAGCCTCCTTATTCATGTGGGGCACCACCGTAAAGATTATTGACTATCAAGTTAAGGCTTGATCAGCAACTTACCCTGGCTCTGTTTTCCCGTTTTATCTATGATTTGATAAAGGTACCAACCCGGTTGCGTAGCCTGCCAACGAAAGCTGGTCCGGTTTACTAAGCGAGTATTGGAAACGACCCTTCCCAGCATATCCGTTATCACTACTTGCCCTTGCCCAATATTCTTGTCCCACTCGAAGTGTACAATGCCCTGACTGGGATTGGGGAAACAACGGACTTGGGTAGGCCTATGCTGTAGATCGGAAATCGATAAAAGGGGGTCTCCTAAAAATTGGTAGCGCTGCACTACGGTTTTCCCGCTACCAAGGCCTACTTGGAAAAAGTCGTAATCCTCCCCAAAAACTACCGATCGAATGACGTAATCGCCGCCGCTACCATTCCGTAGGGTATCAATCGCTGTTCCATCTGCCCGCAGTACTATGGATAAGAATTGGTAGGGATCGCCAAGGTTCGCCAGTGCACTGCGGCCACCCACCAACAGATAGCCATTATCCGCAACATCTAGCCAATTACCTCCTTCGAAGGAGTTGGATCCCAGATGTTCGTAGCGATAGGAATACAAAAGCTCCCCTTCGGAATCGGTTTTCAAAACCACCAGATCTCCGTTGGTATAGTTTTCGGGTCCCGGATACCCAAGCCCATAATGGCGACCGGTAAAGAATACATTGCCTTCCTCGTCTGTCTGGATGGCCTGCACTTCGTCCGCATTTACGTTGCTGGGCAAATTAGACGCTAAGCCCCGCTGCCAAAGTAAATCTCCATTCGGGGCGTATTTGTACAAGTTGAAATTACCAAAGACACCTAGGTAGAGGTTCCCATTTCGATCGATCAGCCCGGAGGAACCAATATCATCATGTGGGGTTTCCGTAGTTTGCAACAGATTACCTTCGGGGTCTAATCGGATTAAGACCATCCGTTTATATTCGGACGAAACATTGAGAGAGCCCAAGAAGACTAGCTCCCCGTCGATGAATTCGAGGTCTAGGCCGCGGACGTATCCATCGAGACTTGGTTCGTATAAATAGGTCCATAGTTCTTCCCCCGTTTGATCAAATTTAGTGATGAAGGTTTGCCGGAAATCGTATCCCTCCTGGGTAATTCCTGCTACGTAAATGCCGTTATTGGGGTCAATGGCCATAGAGAAGGCCAAGGTATTAGGTTTGAGTTGAAAGCTGCTTTGCCAGAGCATTTGACCTTGCAGATCAGCAGCCATCAAAAAGATAGAGGCCGTATCCGTTTCAAAACCCATCTTTTCGGAATTGGCGAGCAAGATGATTTCTTCTTGCTCATTTAATTGCAGATCAATGACATAATCATCTCGATCGTTTAGAAGATCCCAAGGCCGATGCCAAAGGGTGTCACCCTCTAGGTTGAGGCGAGCAAATTGTAGGGTTTGGGCGGTACTTCCTCCCACCAGTAAGATGCTATCTTCCAGGAGCCGTATCTGTTGACATTCTGCCGGAGAAACTACGGAACATCCGTTCCCATAAAGGGGAACGGAAGGCCCATCAATGGGGGTAGACCATTGGAGTTCATACCCAGATTGGGCCTGTACCGATAAAGGAATCCAAAAGAGGAGAAGGACAGGGATGATTTTCATAACATTTGGTTTTTGCATTATAGACCTATAATCGGCTTTTTTTGTTGTCTCTGTAGATCCTCTAAATAAAAAAACCGAATGTTTACAGCAACCTGGCGATCTAAATTAGGTACGATTATATGGGTAACGCTGCTTGTCCTTAGCATTCTTGCTTTGTGGAGAGGGCCTCAGTTCGCTCGTTCTTATCATCTGAAAAGGCTAGATACCATTGCGTTGGGTGTTCTAGATCGAGTGGAAGAGGTTGAAGGGATTGTGCAGACAGAGGTAGGAAGCATGCTAGGCATTATGAGCTACCGAGTGTATTATCAATATGCTCTGGATGGTACCGTTGAGGATCGAATGGAGATTGTACCAACTGCTTCTTTAGCCGATGTCCAGTTCCGATTCCTGAAATCCCTTTCTCCCGGCGATACGATATTATTGATGACGAGTGCTAAGTATCCTTCAATAGCTAGAGTTTGGTTGGGGGATTAGTCCTTTTTGAACCTTTTCCAAGATTTTCTTTTTCCATAAGGTACGTAAGTTAGATATCCTGTATGGATGAAGCGATAGCCTATTTTTTGGAACAGGGAGATCCGGTTTTACAGCGGATCATACCAGGAGTGGATCTTGAACCTCATACTTCTAGTGGGGATGTTTTTCAGGACCTTATTTCTTGTATTGTAGACCAACAAATTCATTATCGAAGTCGGAAGGTGTATTTTAAAAAAGTGCAGAGGGTTATTGGACAAGAGCAAATTACCCCCAGGGCCATTCTGGCAAAATCCGACGCTGATTTTTTGGCCCAGAAAATGGCGGCGCGTAAAGTACAAACAATCGTCTCCGCCGCTCATACCTGGGAAGAAAAAGATTACGGTCAGTTGGATTGGTTTTCCCTGCCCGAAGAAGCGGTACGGGAGCAGCTAGAGTCTATGCAAGGAGTCAGTCGTTGGACCAGTGATATGATTCTACTTTACACCTTGGAGCATCCGGATATTTGCCCACTGGACGATTTTCGATTTAAGAAATACTTTCCCGTTGCTTACGACTTGGAGACTTCGTCGGATTGGCGTAAAGATATGGTACAGATTACCGAGGAATGGGCGCCTTATCGATCTACGGCCACTCGGTATTTGTTAACTTGGGGAAAGCAGCTGCAAAAGCGACCTTAGTACTTAATACTAAAAGGATGGAACGATCGGGTACGGCAGACATGGCACTTTGGGGCGGACAGATTCCCCCCTGGCTCTTTGACCGCATGGTCAAGCTGGCCCGACCTATGGTGGAGACCATAGTGCTAGAATACGGTCGGGATCATTTCCTATCCCGGCTTTCGGACCCCTTTTGGTTCCAAAGTTTTGGGGCGGTGATCGGGATGGACTGGAATTCGTCCGGCGTAACAACCGCCGTGATGGCCGCACTAAAAAAGGCTCTTAACCCAGCTTCAGCAGATTTGGGTTTATATGTATGCGGAGGTAAAGGAAAACAATCTAAGCTAACGCCGCGAGAACTCCTACAAATTGGGGACCGGACGGGCCTAGATGGCGATGCTCTAGCCCGTAGTAGTAAGCTGGTTGCTAAAGTGGATAATACCGCGGTGCAAGATGGATATCAACTATACCTACATAGCTTCGTGTTAAGTAAAGAGGGGGATTGGACCGTCATTCAGCAGGGTATGGAAGGGGAGCAAGGCTTGGCTCGGCGTTATCATTGGCATTCGGCGGACATCAAGTCTTTCGTAGAAGAACCCCACGCTGCCATTTGCGGTGAAAATCGGGGACCGATTCTCAATCTGGTCGATTCCGAAGCCAAACCGACCCAGCAAGGTATTCTAGATTTGACCCAAGAATCGCCGGCCAAGTTGCTGCAAGAGGTGGC
>JBCDIO010000260.1:0-5688 GCA_038748815.1 Bacteroidota bacterium | reverse complement strand
CGTAAACATTTTTCCCGATTCAAATAATGCCTACATATAATGTCGAGACTTTTTAATCTCTCTGGCCTGTTTTTCTTATTGGCAATTAGCTTTGTAGAAGGGCAAAATCGTCAAGTTGAATACGTAGAATACGACCTGGATAACGGCCTACATGTCATCCTATACGAAGACCATTCTACCCCGATTGTGGCCGTCTCGGTGATGTATCACGTAGGCTCTAAGAATGAAAACCCGGATCGAACTGGTTTTGCGCACTTCTTTGAGCATTTATTATTTGAAGGGTCTGAGAATATTGCCCGTGGGGAATTCGATAAATACATCCAAAATGCTGGTGGGTACAACAATGCGAATACCTCTTACGATCGAACCTATTACTACGAAGTACTACCATCCAATCACATCGGAACCGCCCTTTGGTTAGAATCGGAGCGTATGTTACACGCCAAGGTCGAAGATAAAGGCATCGAAACTCAACGGCAGGTGGTAAAAGAAGAGCGTCGCCAACGGATTGATAACCAACCGTATGGTACCATTCTGGAAGAAAGCATGAAAAGAGCCTACACCAAGCATCCCTACCGCTGGTCTGTCATTGGCTCCATGGAGCACCTCGATGCGGCGCAAGAAGAAGACTACAAAAATTTTTACGCCGACTTTTATGTCCCTAATAATGCGGTCCTGTCTATTGGTGGTGATTTAGATGTAGAAGAAACCAAGAAGATGATTGACCAATACTTCGGTACGATCCCCGCCGGAACCAAAGAGATTTACCGTCCCAATATTGTGGAGCCAGCACTGACCGCCGAAGTCCGTGATACCGTTTATGACAATATCCAACTGCCAGCCGTTATCCAAACGTACCGGATACCAGCACAAGGGACCGAAGATTTCTACGCCGTTGATATGCTAGGTACGCTGCTTTCACAGGGAGAAAGTTCTCGGTTGAATAAAGCACTGGTGGATGAGCAGCAAAATGCCCTCTTTGTAGGGAGCTTCCCCTTGGGTTTGGAAGATCCCGGCGTAAATATCATTTATGGTATCAGTAATATCGGAGTTGATCTTTCCGATCTGGAAGAAGCGGTCGATGCCGAGATTCAACGTGTCCAGCAAGAATTAATGAGTGAAGAGGAATTCCAGAAGTTACGTAATCAGATTGAAGCGGACTTCATTACGGGTAATTCTTCGATCGTAGGGGTGGCCGAAAGCCTTGCCAACTACCACATGTATTTCGGGGACGCTAATTTGATCAATACCGAGATTAACCGGTATATGGAAGTCACTCGAGAAGATATTCAGCGGGTTGCAAACAAGTATTTTGTCCCTACGAATCGAGTCGTTCTGTATTATTTACCCAAACCCGCACAACCGTAATTAAGTACTAAGTCTCTCTAATCCCAAAACCTAAAAATTATGGCTATGCTGCACGGAAGGTTCACAAAACATCCATAGTAATAGCAAATGTAAACCTGGCAGCATAGCTTTTCTTCGATTTCCAAAACTCAACGATAGTATGAAGTATTCTTCGATCCTCCTGGCGCTTCTGGCAGCGATCATGCTCACCATGTGTACTCCAAAGACGGGAGACAAAGCGACTGCCACGCCTACTCCTTCCGAAGATTTTCGTAAACAAGCCCCGGCACCGGGGCCGGCTCCTACTATTCAGATTGGTGATTACGAGCAGTTTGAATTGGATAATGGACTCAAAGTAATCGTGGTAGAAAACCATAAAATCCCGCAGGTTTCTTTTCAGGTTTTTGTCGATGCACCAGAAATTGTAGAAGGTAAAGAAGCGGGATATCGAGACTTGGCGGGAGCCATGCTAACCCGGGGAACAAACAAGCGCAGTAAGGCCGAAATTGATGAAGCGGTTGATTTTATTGGGGCTTCTCTTTCTTCTTCGGCTTCTGGCTTATACGGCTCTTGCCTGACCAAACACCAAGAGACCTTGCTGGAATTGATGCAGGATGTGTTATTGAATCCGGCATTTAATGCGGAAGAGTTTGACAAAGTAAAAACCCAAACCCTTTCTGCTCTGGCCCAATCTAAAGACGATCCAAACACCATTGCCGCTAATGTGGGGCAGGTGCTCCGTTATGGAACAAACCATCCTTACGGAGTGGTTACAACGGAGGTTACCACCGAAAATACGGAGCTTAGTACCTGTAAGTCTTATTACAAGGACTATTTTAAACCGAATATATCTTACTTAGTGATAGTCGGCGATATTGAGCCTTCCGCAGCTAAAGACTTAGCCCAGGAATATTTTGGTGCCTGGGAGAAAGGGAATGTCTTGCGAACCAAGTTCGCTAGAACTCAAAGCCCCGAAGAGGCTCGGGTATGTTTTGTGGATAAACCGGGAGCCGTACAGTCGGTTGTTAACATCACTTACCCCATCGATCTTAAGCCGGGTGATGAGGATTTGATCAAAGCCCGTGTCCTACGTACGGCCTTGGGAGGTTATTTCCGCAGTCGCCTTAATAATAATCTACGGGAGGACAAAGGCTATACCTATGGGGCCAGAGCCTCGATATCCGATGATCCCATGGTTGGTTCCTTCCGTGCCTATGCCCAGGTGCGTAATGAAGTAACCGATAGTTCGATGGTCGAATTCCTCCAGGAACTCCGACGCCTACGCGATGAGCCTATGGGGGATGAAGAGCTAAATCTGGTTAAAAACTACATGACGGGTACCTTTGCCATTCGCTTGGAAGAGCCGCAGACGATTGCTCGCTTTGCGCTCAATATCGCTCGCTACAACCTACCCAAAGATTTCTATCAGAATTATCTGAGTCGTTTGGCGGCCGTTACCGCTGCTGATATTCAGGCCATGGCGCAGAAATACCTGCACCCCGATCAGACGTACCTGTTGGTGGTAGGGAATAAAAAGGAAGTAGCGGAGACCTTGGTGCGTTTTGACGCCAATCAGGAGATCGAATACTACGATGCCTTCGGTAATCCGAAAGATGCGAAAGGAGCAATGGTACCCGAAGATGTGAATGCCTCCACGGTTTTGAATACGTATTTCCAATCAATTGGTGGTAAGGAAAAGCTGACCTCGGTAACCAGTATGGTACAGGTCATGATCGCTGAGACCCAAATGGGTAATCTGGAGATTTCTTCGCAGTTGAAAGGGGAGAAGTTCGCTCTGTTTGTCAAAGCGGGGGGGAACACCCTGCAACAGCAAATGTACGATGGAGAAAATGGTAAGCAGGTGGCTGCCGGTATTGCCGCACCGATCCCAGAGGATCAACTAGCTAAGCTCAAAGAAGAGGCGGTCCCTTTTCCTCGGCTGAACTACCTAAACGGAGGGTATAAACTAAGTCTGGAAGGCCTAGAGGCAATGGGTACGAAAAAGGTATACGTGATTTCAGTGGAGTCGCCCTCCGGGTCCACAAAGACAGAGTACTACGATCAGGAAAGTGGCCTGTTGGTCAAAGAAGTTCAGGTTCAAGAAGGAGCCGGAGGGCAGTCTTTGACGATCACTCGCGAATTTAGTGACTATAAAGAATTTGATGGGGTTTTGTTTCCCAGTAAAGTGATCGCCAGTGGTGGAATGCCCTTCCCGTTGACCTTGGAGGCACAGTCTATTGAATTAAACCCAGAAATTGACGACGCAGTGTTTAAATAGAACCTTTCGATACTCAATAGGCTATATTTTATGTAGCCTTGTGAGTATATCTTCGGGCTGGTCCTTTTCCGGCCCGACCATCACCTCTATTGGGCTAAGTACCCACAATGGGCCTTATCAAGTCAGCTGTCCTACCGCCCAAGATGGCGAAATCGAAGTAAATGTCACCGGAGGGGACCCTCCTTACACGTTTGCCTGGAATACGGGGCAATCGGAAGCTGCCCTGCGTGGATTAGGGGCGGGTACCTATTCGGTAACGATCACCGACCAAGCCGTTAGCTCCACCACCGCCACGGTCAATCTCATCGCTCCGCCACCACTGTCTGCCCAAATCGAAACGACTCCCATTGGCTGTGTCGACGAGCAAGGGTTTATTTCAGTGGAGAATATTCAAGGGGGAGTCGCCCCTTACCGGATTACCGTGAACGGTTATCCGAATCCAGGAGAAAATCGCTTTGGCTTTTTAGATCCCGGAGCGTATTGGGTAGAAATAACGGATGGCAATGGCTGCACCTGGTCACAGAGTGTGCATTTGGGGGAGCAGCGGGTTAGCTTTTCTTTAGGGCCGGATATTGATACCGTTCTCGGGTCTTACCTTCCGGTTACGCCCGTTTCGGGACCGTCTACCTTATCCTTCCGCTGGGAAATCGTCCAAGGGCAAGCCGAAATATCTTGTTCATTCTGCGAAGAGTTGTGGATCCAATTAGAAAGCCCTTTAATCCGCTTGCTGGCCATTGGAACTGATGGGGACGGTTGTTTCTTGGAGCAAGAATTACTCATTCAAGGAGCGTTGGGTAATCTAGGCTATGCTCCCAACGCCTTTTCACCGAATAATGACGGTCGTAACGATCAATGGTTCTTTTATCCTGGAGTAGCTGTTGAGCAAGTTCTATTCATCCGCATGTATGATCGGTCTGGGAGCTTAGTGTATGAGACTGAAAATTGGGATCCCAGGACCGAACAACGATCCTGGGATGGGCATTTCCAGGGGCGTAGAATGCCTACTGGAGTATACGTATATGCGATAATGGCCCGGCTCGTAGACGGCCAAGAGGAGCTACTCACCGGGACCTTGCATCTGTTACGATAGAATGATTATTGGTGCTTAGGAAGCGGGCTGATATGCAGAGACTTTTTCTGCCCATTCATAGTACCGAGCTCCTGCTTTTACGCCTTCCGTTCCTACTTGCTTAATAAAGAACGTTCCCTGTGGCTTTTCGACCGGTTCGCGTTGCAATCCCCGGTGCAGCTGTTCGTAGGTGTCATAAGAAATAGCGACACGATCCTCCAACTTTTGTTGTAGCTGAAAACGCTCGGCAATCATTTTCCAATCGGCCTGTAAGGTTCCGGTGAAGACCTTTGACTTTGAGCCAGATCCGTAACCAAAGAAGCCCATGGTTTTACCGGTCAGGTCGTTCCCTTCTTGCCAGTCACTGTAGGTAGAACTCATCAGGGCCAAGAAAATGGAGCAAGCGTACATATTTCCCACTAGGCTTGACGCCCGTTGGGAACGCTCGATGGCTTCTTTGATATATTCCCGGTATGCCGGGGTCTTCGTGATGGCGCGTAGGTAAGCACCATAGGCTTTGTCAAAACTAGCCTGATCGGTGTGATTTCCTCGCTCGGGTGCTTGGAGTTGGTGTTCACGAGCAAAATCATTCCAACGGCCGGCCCGTTGCCATTCTAGCATGAAAATTTCGGAGAAGATCCGTTTTGCGTGATAGGCGTAGGGAAGGTGGAAGATCAATCGGGCCCACTGATCGGCCAGAATGGTATCTGCATGAATGACCCCTTCCTTTTCGGCCTGCTGGCGGTAGTGCATAAAGGCATCGCGGATGCGGTGTTGGTAACACTGGTTGGAGTAGGGGCCATCAAAGATGGGCGTCTCCTTCCGCATCGTTAGTTTTTGGTCGTTTTCATCCAGAATGCCGTTTACTTCCAGCGATTGGGGCAAGCGGGCCAGAATGTCTTCGGCGCTAAGATCGGTGATTCCGGCCAGGTCCAATACTTCTTGGACCAATTGTGCTTTATCCACTTCTTTCTTTGGTTTGAAGAAATCGTGT
>JBCDIO010000259.1:0-5698 GCA_038748815.1 Bacteroidota bacterium | reverse complement strand
GGCGGCACCATTTTTCCTTTAGAAATCGCCTTAGAGAATGGCAAAGCATTGATCAGAAAGAACTGGTCCGACCAGGAAAGTATTCTACCGGGTATGCAACTCTTAAGCATTGATGGCGTAGAGATCGACGAAGTACTCGCCGAGATTTACTCACAAATTCCCGCCGAACGATTGTATTTCAAGCAAGCCAAACTCGAAATGTTCTCCTTCCCACGCTATGCCTGGCAAATCTTTGGAGAGCAAGAAACCTTCCAGATAAAAATTCTGGCCCAGGGAATCACCAAACCCTACACTATTAAAGCAGTCCCACTCATTGAGGAATTTGAAATGAAACGCGATGAAATTCTCAATGCCCAACAACGCATCGAGTTCTTACCAGAGGCCGCTTATCTAAACCCTGGTGATTTCGGTGGCGATGAACCAAAATATCAAGCCTTTATTGATTCCGCCTTTACAGAAATTAAGAATCAAAAGCCCAAAAACTTAATCATCGATCTGCGGAATAACCGGGGTGGCAACGACTCCTACAGCGATTATATGGTGGCCTATATTGCCGACAAACCGTTCCGGTGGAATGAGCGCTTCACCCTCAAAACGAGTGCCTTTCTGAAGACCTTCGTGCGAGAAAACTACGATACCACCGACGTATTCTGGCGAGAAGTTCTCGACCGTCAAGATGGGGAAATTTATGACTATGATTTTGAGCCCGTAAATCCTATGCCGAAAAACAAGCGGTTCCAGGGTGAGGTATTTGTGCTCATAAATCGACACTCCTATTCTCAATCGGCAGTAACCGCCGCCCAGATTCAGGATTACGGTTGGGGCACTATCGTAGGCGAAGAAACCGGCGAATTTCCCACCCTCTACGCCAGTCAGTTCCAATACCCCCTCCCCAATACCGGTATCATCGTGAAGGTCTCCAAAGGCCAGATTGTGCGGGTTAACGGCAGTACCAAAGCCGAAGGTGTTATTCCAGATATCGAAATCCGGGATCATCTAGTGGATGAAAAAGATGAAATCCTGGAGGGCTTATTGGAGCGATTACGGTAAACCTAATCGGTATGACTACGAACAAAATCCTTTGGCGTTTGTCCTTCTACTTTCTTGAATAAACGCGAGAAGTAGTTGGGGCTTTCAAAGCCCAAATCGTAGGCCACTTCTGAAATAGAATACTGACCTGCCAGCAGTTTTTCTTTAGCGAGAGAAACCAGCCGCAAGTGGATATGTCGTTGGGTACTCAGGCCCGTGGCACTACGCAGCGCATCACTCAAATAATTGGGTGACCAATGCATTCGTTGAGCCAATTGTTGGACGGTAGGTAACCCTTGCATCTGCAATCGTTCAGTATGACAATCCTCTTCCAGTAGTTCCTCAAAACGAGCTAAAAATCCAGTTTCCGCCTGCTGTCGGGTAATAAACTGCCGCTGGTAATAACGCGAAGAATAGGTTAGAATCATTTCCAGATGATTCAGCAAAAGTGTTTTACTCAGTCCATCGATTGGTTTATGGTACTCTTGGTATAAAGATTGAAAAATACTATCCAAATGCATTTCCTCTTCTTGAGAAAGATGGAGGGCCTCTTGAATGGCGTAGTGGAAGAAGGGGTACCGTTCCATGGCACTCCCCAAGCGGCTATTACTCAAAAAGGCCCTATCGATAAACAGGTACCAGCCACTGGATTCATGAACCACCAAGTGGTCATAACTAAGGGTTTGCCGGGGTGCCGTAAAGACGAGCACGCCTTCCTGAAAATCGTATTGCTGGCGACCGTATTTCAAATAGCCCCGTAAGTTTTTCTTTAGGCCAATGGTATAGAAACCCAAAGTTAGCTCACTCGGTAAGTCATTCAACGTATGCACAATCTCCCCAATCGGTACCAATGCTACCAAAGGGTGCCGAGGGCTAGAATACTTTGCCAATCGAGCAAAATCGGTGATGGTGGGTACCCAGTAAGCCATAAGATGGAAAACTAAATAAACGGGTGATAACAAAAAAACACCAGATACGTAAAACAGCCATTCGGCAAAGGAGTAGAGACCTTGTTTCTCCCAAATATAATGGCTTCAAAACGCCAAGCCCAATCCCAGGCTTGGTAATGGTATAAGAGATCGAACCGCTACTTCGGTATCGGTAAATAGAACCGGGGCATCCTGAATAATGGGAATAATGGCAATCGCTTCTGCGAGAAGGTAAAAGTGCTTTTTTTGAAAGGGATACCATAGGTAACCGATGCGAGGACTCAAATACCAAAAGGCGTAGCTCGCTTCGCCTTCCGTCTCCGGATCAACGAGCGTCCAGGTTTCCCAGCCCAAGGGTAAGCTTACCACCCATCCCGATTGTAATTCTTTTTTTTGCAGAAAATAGCGGATACTCAAATTCATTCCAAAATCCTGGGTTGCCTGGATGGACCGCGTCCCAGAGCCCGGAAATGCAAAGTTGGTCAAACCAGGAGAGAGCACTTGTGAAAAGGCATTGGTTCCGATTTGTAGTCGGGTGCTGACGGTATAGTGTGCGACCACTGACCAACCTCGATTTACAAATTGGAGAGGTTCTACTTCAAAGTGCCACCGATTGATCGGAACCTGCTGGCTCCAAGCACTGACAGATAGCATAGAGGTCAGCAGTAAGGAGTAATAAATCTCTTTCATTGACAGAGCTGCTTTTTGGATAAAATTACCACCATTGCTAGGCCACTACTCGGACAGATTACAGCGTCAATAGCACGAATTACGGATTCGCTCCACCCGTTAGGAATTTATTTTCATCGTATCTTTAGGATTTACCAAGAATCTTCAAAAAACCAAATACAATGAAAACAGCCTTTCTCTTCTTTTTATCGTTCCTGGGGTTGCACCTCTCCGCGCAAGAAACCGAATCTATTCAATTAATAAATCCTTCGTTTGAAGATTACCCAAGGCAGGGACATCCCGCTAGAGGCTGGTCTGATTGTGGCTTCGAAGGGGAAACACCACCCGATATACAGCCTAGTGATATAGAACTATCTCCTTTTTTCGAAGTCAGAACTCCGCCTGCCGATGGGAATACCTACATGGGTATGGTCGTTCGAGATAATAACACCTGGGAAAGCGTAGGCCAGGCACCTTCTTCCCCTTTATTAGGGGGACATACGTATCGCTTTTCAATCCAACTAGCGCAATCTGAATGGTACGTTTCCCAAAGTCGAACGACCCATAAAGAAACCAATTATACGACCCCAGCAATACTGCGAATTTACGGGGGCCCGGATTTATGTAGTCGACAACAGTTATTAGCAGAATCCCCTCCAGTCCAATTCGAGTACTGGAGCACATATACCTTTGAGTTAATGCCAGAACATGACATCTACTTCGTGGTGTTATCTGTAGAATATGCCCCAGAATATTCAAGCCCCTATAATGGACATATTCTAGTCGACAACTGCTCTGAGTTCGAAGATATTACCCCTTTTCGCCCAGTAAGGAAACAAGGTCATTTAAATTCCACGTCAATATCCTCTACTGATCCTACGGTAGAAGAGATGTTGGAGAGTTTCAAAGAGTATTCTTCCTTAACCTTAGCCAATCAGGCTGAACTTCCTTATCATATCGCTTTAATCCAAAAAGCTCGATCAGTCCAAAATTATACCCAAGTACAAGGCCTAAGACAGTACCTACTAAACCACTCATCGGCAGAAATTACCCAGACCATAGAGGCACTCGAAGCTATGAAATGTACCGAAGCCACTATTCAATTTAAAGAAGCGGCTGCCATATATTCTAAGTACCAGAACGGAGAAGTGCTTACTGCCACCGAAAGAGCCCATTTTGATCAATGCGATCAGCCATTTACAGAGGCGCTAGGTGGAGAAGACTTTGAGCAGAAAATAGTGGATTACATTACCTTCAACAAGGAAGCCTTGGTGGAGGAATTTAGCTCCCTAAACTAAGCCCCCTTATGCGCTTAGTTCAAACAAGGGTCTATTCCTTTTTAGTAAAATTTGATTACAGCCTAACAAAAAACCACAACCATGAAAATTAATTTATTACGCTCCATTTCTTGGAGTTTTTTTCTAGTTCTTTGCTTTTCGGCTTGCCAGGACCCTTGCGAGAATGTTGTTTGTCTCAATGGTGAAATTTGCCTAGATGGCACTTGCGTAAATGCTTGCGAAGGTGTCAGTTGTCCGAGCGGAGAAATTTGTGTCAATGGAGAATGTGTCGATCCTTGTGCGGATTTGACTTGCCTGAATGGTGGTACTTGTGTAGACGGCACCTGCGAATGCCCACCGGGGTTTAGTGGTCCCGATTGCTCAGTGGAAGAACTTCCCACCATTCAATCACAATTAGACGATGGGGTGCCCCCTTTTATGTCATTCTCAGAAGGAATTTCTTTAGACCGCCTATATGGAAAAGTATATGAAGGGGGGCTTATATTTTACCTAAATACCATGGATGGCTCCGGTTTGGTAGCCTCCGATGGGGCCTTAAATTTGACAGGCGAATGGGGTTGTGCTAACATAGATATCCCTGATTTAGTCAACGTCCCCATTACTACTTTTGGTGGACCATACGCCGAAGGGGCTATGATCGGAGATGGTAAAACCAATACTGACTCCATTTTAGCAGCACAGTGTACCACCTTTTACGGAGATCCCAATATCATCGCGCAGAAGTGCCGGGATTTAGGTGAAGAATGGTCCCTGCCCTCTCTCGGGGAGCTTGACTTAATTATCGAAAATCTACACAACAATGGGTACGGTAACTATAAAGATGATACTTATGTAAGTTCTTCAGAATTTAATGACACTAATATTCTCAGCAGAAACTTCCAATTTGCGTCCATTGGAGGCGCTTCTAAGGTAGTAATTCATAACTTTTGTGCTGTGAAAGCTTTTTAAGAATGGTATGCTCCCACATCAAAAGGAGGTCGGCGCAGTAGCCGTGCCTGTTTAATGTTACGAGCTTGTTAGAGCCTTTCCTTAATCAATTAGCTTTTATGAACTGGAGAAATAAAGCTAACCGATCTTGGTTATTCATATTCCTGGTTTTATCTTCTTCCTGTGCGACCTGGCATCAAAGAAAAATCGATAAAGTCTCCGGTCGATATCGTTCCCTTGACGCTAATGGCGTCCTTTACGAGATTAACCTCCACGTGGACCAAACCTTCATGTATATGGAGGTACGAGGTTTGGTGGCTGAATCAGCTAGCGGTACTTGGACTATAGAAGGCCGAAAACTCGAACTAAATACCTTTGAACAGCCCGAAGATCTAGTGACCTATACCCTCTTAGGAAAGGAACCCCTAGAGAGTGATTCCCTCTCCTTAAAAATTCTAGAGGCCGAAACCAGAGAGGAACTCTTTTTAGCCCATTGCTATTTGACCAAAGACTCCACAGCTGTGTGGAATACCATAGCCGATACCAATGGTATTTGCCAATTCCCTTTGCTCCCCGAAGCTACTAAGCTCCATGTGCAGTACCTTGGATTTTTTCCGGTGGAGTTAAACCTATCAGACCTAGGGCCGAACGCCTACCTACTTTCGATGTACCCGGCTGTACCGCTCCCCATTTATTTCACGAACGAAGCAGGTAGATGGAAGAAAGATGGTATCGACGCCCCGAGGGTTCGCCAGGATAATTCAAACATTAAATTCCATTACGAAAGAGTAGTCGAATAATTAAATATCGATTTTTAATATATAGTTCACCAAGGTAGGATTTGTG